>JBKOVQ010000100.1:0-6363 GCA_046723985.1 Actinomycetota bacterium
CCAATCGCCGTTGCGGAGGGCGATCCGTGCGGAGACCGCCAGGGTCAGCGCATGTGACGGAAGCCGCTCGAGCCTGTTGTCGAGCCTCTGGGCTCCGACCAGGTCGTACAGCGTGTTGGTCGTCTTGTCGAACAGGTCGCAAACAAGGGCGCGGCCTCTCCGTCCGGGCGGAATTGCAGCCGACGCACGTCGTGGCCGAGAACCTCCAGGTGCTCTGCCAGTGCCCGCACGAGCTTTGCTCACGTCGTTCTGCTTTGTAGGGTTCGCTCCGCCCTTCTACGATCATGCTTTCGGTCAGGGCCTGCTCGACCGGAACTTCCTTAACAGTCTCTGGGCCGAGTCGGTCGAGCCGAGCGCGATGGGGGCCGGAGCGCCGGGGTCGGACTTCCGGCGCGCTCGGACGCTTCCCCCGCGCACGCTTGCTCCCGCCCGGCCTTACGGTAGGGCTCTGCCGCCGACTGCGGTAGTCGCCCGTTCGGCCATGACCGGCTAGGCCGTAGCGGCGCTGTCCCGCCCACGGGCGTTAGTCGGCTGGTGAGGTGGTGGGGGCGACGCTACGGCCGCCCTCACCTGTCTGCGGGGGTCCCCTGGCTAGGGGAGGAGGCGGAACTCGTTGTTCGACTTGCCGGTGTCTCCGTTGCCGAGATCTCGAATGTGAACGATGCCGCGGGCATTCGCGTAAACGCCGGTCCCGCCGATCACCGGAACGACGAAGTTGAGCGGCCCCTCGGTGAAGGGAATGAAGCCCTCGACAGCAACCTGGCCGCCAGGCAGGAAGAACGTCGCGTTGCATTGCCCGGTCGCGTGGAATGATTTGCTCGTCACATTGATCTTGGTGAACGTGCACAACCCATCGACGTGGCCGACGCGGGCGCCGCGCTTGACGCCTACCCATTTGTACAGCTGGTCGGTGAACGTGAACCGATCGCCGGGCACTGGTTCGCGTTGGAAGCCGAACCCGGCGATCTCAGTCCCGCTGCCAGACTCCACGCTGAGCAGACTGAACGTCTGCGGCTTGGCCAGCGCGTTCGCGGAGTTACTCCCGCCACCGGCCGTTGCGGTTGCAACCCCGACCGTCAGCGCAAGCGCAGCGCAGCACACCAACAGAATCCGCATCTTCATTCGGGTGAACCTTCCTCTCCCTTGGTTAGGACCACCATGCGTGGCCCACGCGGACTCTAGGCCCCGCCGACCAAGCCTGCCTAGTCCATCCGCGTCAGATGCGCGTATGTATCCGCGCGGAAGTGCGAAGGGCCGCGCCAGCGCACGGGGCGAAAACGGGGCGGTCAGGGGGTGGGACGGCGCTACGGCCGCCCCCCACCCAGGAGTCCCACTCCGGCGGGAGTATCGGTGAGAGTCTGAAGTCAACTGCGGGTCGAGGGGGGCACACATGCCTGAGAGCGGACTACCGATCCGGGTCTACAAGGAACACGACCTGTGGCACGTCGACTATGGCGAAGGAGTGATCGAAGACCACACCAGCGAGGAGGAGGCCACGTCGGCGGCCGACGCCGTGGCAGAGGCCGAAGAGCGCACCGTGGTCGTCGAGGAATAACGACGTCCTCGCCGCGAGTGCTCCCCGGGTCACCGCCCGAAGTACGATCATGGCTGCGTCCGGGCGCAATGTGAATCGTCGGCTTCCGCCTCCCCTCGACCGCCGTTTCGAGGCTATCGTCTTCGACTGGGACGGCACTGCGGTGCCCGACCGTGCTGCCGACGCCACCGAGTTGCGGGCACTGATCGAGGAGTTGACCTTGCTCGGCCTCGACCTGATCGTGATCACCGGCACGCACGTCGGCAACGTTGATGGGCAGCTTGGAGCGAGGCCGGCTGCCCCGGGGCGACTCAACTTCTGCGTCAACCGCGGTTCCGAGGTCTACGCGGCGAATGAGGGTGGGCTCGAACTGGTCGAGGCCCGGAAGGCGACACCCGAGGAGAACGCAGCGCTCGATGCGGCCGCGGAGGCGACGGTGGAGGAGCTGGCGGGGCGCGGCGTCCGCGCTGAGATCGTCTCGCAGCGATTGAACCGCCGGAAGATCGACCTGATCCCCGAGCCCGAGCGGGTCGACCCGCCGAAAGCCCGGATCACGGAGCTGCTGGTGGCGGTTCAGGAACGTCTGCGCGCCGCCGGCCTTTCGGGCCTCGGCGAAGCGGTCGAGGTCGCTCTCGCCGCCTCAGAGGCCGCTGGCTTGGCTTACCCCCGCGTCACGAGCGACGCCAAGCACGTCGAGATAGGGCTCACCGACAAGGCTGATGCCGCACGCTGGTCGTTCGCGGAGTTGAAGCGCCGGGGGATCGCTCCCGGGCTCGTCCTGATCGCGGGAGACGAATTCGGGCAGCTAGGCGGCGTCACCGGCAGCGACTCCTTCCTTCTGGTGCCGGAGGGGGCCAGGGCGACGGCGGTGTCGGTCGGCGCGGAACCGACAGGGGCTCCCGCGGAGGTCATCGAGCTCGGCGGCGGACCGGATGCGTTCCTCCGGATCCTCGCCGACCAGCTCGAACGCCGCCGGCGCGCCGACGTCCCCGACGTGGACGGCGACCCCGCCTGGACGCTCACGTTCGAAGGACTCGACCCGCGCCTGGAACGCGTGCACGAATCGCTCCTCACGCTGGCGGACGGGCGCCTAGGAACGCGCGGTGCGCCGCTTTTCGACCATCCGGCGGCTGCCCCTGGAGTCCTGTTCTCCGGGGTCTACGTCGGCAACGGACCCACCACCGAACTAGCGCCGTGCCCCGACTGGACGCGTGTTGCCCCAGCCCGGCGAAACCGACCGAAGATCACCCGCCGGCTCGACCTGGCAACCGGACTCCTGCGCGAGGAGGGTGCGCTCACCTCGCTTCGCTTCTCCTCGCTCGCGCGGCCGACAACGGTCGCGCTCCGCGCTCAGGCGAATCCTGCTGTCGCCGTTACGCGCCGCCGCCGCCGAGCGCACGAGCCGGTGGCGATGGCCGTTCGAAACCGCCGCCGTGGCCGCGTCCTCGAACGCCTTGGTGCCTACGACCCGGATGCGCGCGCGGCGCGTGCGGCCCTCGCTACCGCAGAGGAAGTCGGGTTTGAAGGGCTGCTGCGCGAGCATCGGGAGAGCTGGGCGGCTCGCTGGCAGGAGGCTGACGTCGTCGTCGAAGGGGACCCGGAGCTGCAAGGTGCTATTCGGCTCGCGCTTTTTCACCTGATCGCGTCGGTGGCGGACACGGGCGAGGCGGCAGTTGGTGCGCGCGGGTTGACAGGTCCCGCCTACCGGGGCCACGTGTTTTGGGATAGCGACGTGTTCGTGCTCCCCTTCCTCGCGGCCACTCACCCGAAGGCTGCGCGGGCGATGCTCGAGTACCGGGTGCGCCGCCTCCCCGCAGCCCGCGAGCTCGCCGGCTCGCAGGGCCGGCAGGGGGCCCGGTTCGCGTGGGAGTCGGCCGGGGACGGACACGACGTGACACCTGAGGCCGCGCGCCTCGCCACCGGTCAGCTCGTCGCCATCAGGACAGGCGAACTCGAGGAGCACATCACCGGCGACGTCGCCTGGGCGGCGGCCTATTACTCAGCCTGGACCGGGGACCAGGCGTTCGCGACCGGGCCGGGCCGCGACCTGTTCGTCGAGACTGCCCGCTACTGGGCGTCGCGGGTGCGCTTCGACCGGGGCGGCCGGGCGCACATCTACGGCGTGATCGGTCCGGACGAGTACCACGAGCCGGTCGACGACAACGCGTTCACGAATGTGCTCGCGCGGTGGAACCTGCGGCAGGCGGCAGCTCTTGACGGCGTCGACGAGGAGGAGCGAACGACGTGGTTGACGATTGGCGACATGCTCGTCGACGGCCACGATCGGGCAAGCGGCCTCTACGAGCAGTTCGCCGGCTTCTTCGAGCTCGAGCCGCTGGTGATCGAGGAGATCGCTCCGCGCCGGCCGGTCGCTGCCGATCTCCTACTCGGCGCCGATCGGACGGAGGCGGCGCAGGTGCTCAAGCAGGCAGACGTGCTGATGCTCCATCACCTTCTGCCGGACGAGGTGGCGCCGGGGTCGCTCGTCCCGAACCTCGACTTCTACGAGCCGCGAACCGCGCACGGCAGCTCGCTCTCTCCCGCCATCAACGCAAGCGTCCTCGCCCGAGCCGGCCGATACCGGCCTGCGCTCGAAGCCCTCCGGATCGCTGCTCGGATCGACCTCGACGATCTGACCGGCTCCACCGCCAGCGGTCTGCATCTGGCGACGATGGGCGGGCTGTGGCAGGCGCTCGTCTTCGGGTTCGGCGGGGTCTGGCCCCGCGGCGATGCGCTGCGTGTTGATCCGCGGCTGCCGAAGGAGTGGAACGCGCTCGAGTTCTCGCTGCGTTTCCGCGGGAGACCGCTTCGGCTTCGCATCGACCACGACGGCGTAACCGCTACGCCGGGCGACTGGCAGGTTCGGCAAGGAGATGCACAGTGGGAGGTGACATGGAGATGAAGAAGAAGGTTCTGGCAGCCCTGGACAACAGCCTCGCCGGGAAGGCCGTGCTCGAGGCCGCGCACACGCTCGCGACGCTCCTTGACGCTGAGGTGCAGGCGTTGCACGTGCAGACGGACGGCGATCGCACGGCCCGCAGTACCGCCGAGGCGGCGGGCATCCCGTTTCGGACGACCAAGGGGCCAGTCGTCGAGCGGCTTGTCGACGCGGGCGCGGCGAGCGACGTCGTCGCTCTCGCGATCGGTGCTCGCGGCACGGCCTCCGGGCGCAGGCCGCTCGGGGGCACCGCCTCGGCCGTTGCCAGCACGCTGCCCAAGCCCGTGATGATCGTGCCGCCCGACGCCAATCCGCGCGGAGCGTTTCGCCGGGTACTCGTTCCGATCGAAGGTCTGGCCTCACACACGCTCGCGCCCCGCTGGTTCTTCGAGCCGGCCCGCGAAGCCGGGATCGACGTGCTGGCGCTGCACATCCACGACGCGGAATCGATTCCTGCCTTCACCGACCAACCACAGCACGAGCAGCCTGCTTGGTCAGATGAGTTCGTGCGCCGTTACTGCCGCTGGGGAATCGACGATGTCCGGCTCGAGACCCGGGTCGGTCGGATCGGCGAGCTCATTCCGGTCGTCGCCACCGAAAGCGACTGCGACCTGATCGCTCTCGGCTGGTCGCGGGAGCTCTCGTCCGCCCGCGCTCCCGTCGTCCGCGAGACGCTCGAACGGGCGTCCCTGCCGGTGCTGCTCGTTCCCGTCTCCGCACAGGGCGAAATCGACAGCGGCTGACGTCGCGAAACTCCCCTTCTCGAGCCGGCACGCGTAGAGTGCGTGCCGGCAGCTTCGCGCTGTAAAGAGGAGGGAATGTGTGGAGCGTCTGGCGCTGATCGCCCGCTTGAAGCCAGGTAGCGAGCCGCGAGCGAAAGAGCTGATAGCGAAAAGCCCGCCCTTCGACCTACGAGAGAGCGGCTTCGTTCGCCACAGCGTCTTTCTGTCCTCAACGGAGGTCATCTTCGTCTTCGAGGCCCCTGAGGTCGAGTGGCTTGTCAACTCGCTCGTCGACGAACCTTTTCACTGGACCCTCAGGGATGCCCTGGACGACTGGCGCCCGCTCGTCGAGGGACAGCCGCGGATCGCGCGCGAGGAATTCTTCTGGGAGCACGATCGGCCGGCCAAGGAAGGGTCCGGCTAGAGGCCGTCCGATCCGATCCCGCGAAGGACTGCGGGCGGGAAACTCGTACATCAACCTGCGCTTCTTTCCTTTGCTCCCGCGCCGATCTATGACACGACAGAGGATGGAAACCGAGTTCCACCACTCGATCCCGGGCATACCTCCCGCCACCGTCGAGGCCGCCCGCCGCCTCCACGCCCAGGCGCAACGCTGCGCCGCGGGCGACCACGTGTACACCTGGTCCGGGCAAATTGTTGACGTGCCGGGCGGCTCGCCACACCTCGTCATGGCCTGCGCCTATGGTGCCGCTCACGAGAAGGGAAGCACGTCACCAAGGCTAATCGGCCCACTCCTCACCCCAGAGAACACCGCCAAGCGGCTTTGGACCGAAGAGGAACTGAAGCAAGCCGCGCGAGAATTCCGCACCCTCTTGACTGCGCTGAAACTGCCCAGGGCGTAGCCAACCCGCGCGCGGGCATGTCAGACATTTGTGAGACTCACTCGTACCGAAAGTCTGCTACGCTTAGATACGGTACTCGCCGGTTCTATAAAGGAGATGGAGTTGCAGGACAACGCTGTGGCAGACCGGGCGATGGGCAGGCCTCGGGACGCACGGGCCGATCGCGCGATCCTGGATGCGACACTCGATCTGATTGCTGAGCGCGGCGTCCACGAGTTCCGCACGGAGGACGTCGCTGCCCGGGCGCGGGTCGGCAAGGGCGCTATCTACCGCCGCTACCGCTCAAAGGATGAGTTGGTCACGGCG
>JBKOVQ010000178.1:0-8231 GCA_046723985.1 Actinomycetota bacterium
GACGTGAACCAGCGAACGTCCAGGCTTGCCCGGCCATAGGACGGGCGGGCATACCCCGCAGATGGCAGGCCCGCCCTCGGACCGCAGCCGTACCGGGGATTCTAGGGTAGCCCTCCGTGTCCTCGCCCTTGGGGGTGGCACGCTTGCTGTGGTACGGAAGTCTCCAGAACTCGGGGGAAATCGGCACGGCCCTACTGAGCGGGTGGTGTCATGTGGCCCTCATCGTTGGTCTCGGGAGGTCCGTGGCAGGGACTTCTGGCGTGAGGCGTCTTGCAGCCGTAGCTCCTCAGGCACCTTTGATCCCGGATCCGGGATCCTGCGGGATGTCCGCGTCCGGCCGCTTAATGCTCATTGCCGGCGGCTGTGGACTCGACGACGAGGGTGAGCCCGTCCACGCCAATGACTCTGACAGTGGCGCCCTGGTCTGCCCCGCTCGGGCATCGTGCTGCCCAGATCTCACCTGAGACGCGCACTTGGCCGTCTGGGTGGCAGCTGGAGACAACGGTCGCGGTTTGCCCGACCAGGTTCTGGGCGCCCACTTGGTTGGGTTGGTCTCGAACTTTGCGATTCCAGAAGAACAGCTCACCGAGAAAGAGGACGAAGGAGCATGTAGCACCCACCAGGTTCCAGGGCGAGGGAAGCAGGAGAAGCAACACGACTCCGACGATGAGGAACACAGCGAGAACCTTAGGGAAGAGTCGACCTGCCGGGCCCTCTTCCTACCGGGTGGCCCGCGCCGCAGCGGGCGGCGCTTGACAGCACAAGGATGATCGTGAAGGGTGCCCGCAGGCGGGCATGCCGTAGCAGTTGTCACACGGGAGAACACAAAGGGGGCTCGAGATGAGCGCAACAGCTGCGCCGCGAGCGACGGGGGAGCTTCAGGAGCATGGACCCCTGCCGACGGACGTTTTCGTGATCTTCGGGATCACGGGCGACCTCGCGAAGGTGATGACCTTCCGGTCGCTGTACCGGCTCGAGCAGCGCGGCTTGCTCGATTGCCCGATCGTCGGCGTCGCGGTCGACGACTGGACCATTGACGACCTCGTCAAGCGCGCACGCGACTCGATCGAAGGCACCGGCGAGACGATCGACCCGAAGGTGTTCGACCGTTTCAAAGACCGGCTCTCCTACGTCTCGGGCGACTTCACGGACTCCGGCGTCTACGAACGCATCGGCGCCGCGATCAGCGAAGCCCGAACGCCGGTCTTCTACCTCGAGATCCCGCCGTTCCTCTTCGGCACGGTCGTGAAGGGCCTGTCGGAAGCCGGCCTGACAAAGAACGCACGGATCGTCGTCGAGAAGCCGTTCGGCCACGATCTCGAGTCCGCCCGCGCGCTCGCCGGCGAGCTGCACCAGTACATCGACGAGTCGCAGCTCCTCCGGATCGACCACTACCTCGGGAAGATGGGGCTCGAGGAGATCCTCCACCTTCGCTTCGCGAACGCGATCTTCGAGCCGCTCTGGAGCCGGAACTACCTCGCGTGCGTGGAAATCACCATGGCCGAGGACTTCGGCGTCGAGGACCGCGGGCACTTCTACGACCCGGTAGGTGCACTGCGCGACGTCGTCGTCAACCACCTCATGCAGGTCGTCGCGGCCTGCGCGATGGAATCGCCGTCGCGCGGCGATCCGACGACGATCAAGGACGCCCAGGTGGCTCTCTTCCGAGCCGTAGCGACCGCGGATCCCGCGCACTACGTTCGTGGGCAGTACGACGGCTACCTGGCGATCGACGGTGTCGCTCCCGACTCGACGACCGAGACCTATGCCGCGCTGCGCCTCGAGATCGAGAACTGGCGCTGGGCGGGCATTCCTTTCTTCATCCGAACCGGCAAACGGCTGCCGGTCACGCAGACGGAGCTCAGACTGATCTTCAAGCATGCGCCGCGAATCGGATTCAAGGGCTTCGACCATCACCCGGAACCGAACCAGGTCGTCGTGAAGCTCGACCCGAGTACCGGCATTCGCCTGATCGTGGAGGCACACCGCGCCGACACGTTCGGTGCACGGCGGATCGACTTCGACGTGGAGTTCGCGGAGGAGGGCGGCGAGGGTCCGACTCCGTACGAAGTGCTGCTCCACGCCGCGTTGATCGGCGACAGCACGCGCTTCACGCGGCAGGATGGCGTCGAGGAAACGTGGCGGATCATGCAGCCGTTGCTCGACGAGCCCCCGCCGGTCCACCCATATGCGCCCGGCTCGTGGGGGCCGCCGGAGGCCGACGAGCTCGTTGCGGGCTACGGCTGGCACGGGCCGTGGATCGTCCAGTGAGCGCCGAATCGAAGGTGGAGGAGGTGCGTCCGCAGAGCGCGGCCGCGCCGTCGCCCTTCACCCCGATCGCCGACTACGCCTTCCTCTCCGACTGCCACACGGGCGCGCTGGTCGCGCCGGACGGATCGATCGACTGGCTGTGCGTGCCGAGGTTCGACGCGCCGAGCGTCTTCGGGAGCCTGCTCGACCGCGGGGCGGGCACCTTCCGGTTCGGGCCGTTCTCGATCAACCATCCGTCGGCGCTGCACTACGAGCCGGGGACGAACGTCCTCGTCACGACCTGGAAGACGCCGTCGGGCTGGGTCGTCGTCCGCGACGCGCTGACGATGGGGCCAACCGACCACGAGGACACCGTCACCCCGCACACCCGACCCCCGGCCGACGACGACGCCGAGCACCTGCTCGTGCGCACGGTGGAGTGTCTCGAGGGCTCGGTCGAGGTCGAGCTCGTCTGCGAGCCGATCTTCGACTACGGCCGCGAGGTCGCCGAGTGGACGCTCGTCGACGGCAGCCGCCACGTGGCCGACGCCAGGGGCGGGGGGCAGACCCTCCGCCTCTACTCCGACCTCGCGCTCGGCATCGAGGGCAACCGGGTCCGCGGGCGGCACGCTCTCGAGCCCGGCGACCGAGCGTACTGCGCCCTCTCGTGGGGGGAGAGCCTCGCCGGACCGGCAGACAGCGCGGACGCCGAGCAGCGGATCGCGAACACCATTCGCTACTGGCGCCGCTGGCTCGATCGAGCGCGCATTCCCGACCATCGCTGGCGGGACCCGATCCAGCGATCCGCGCTCGCGATCAAGGGCCTGACGTACATGCCGACGGGATCGACGGTCGCCGCGCTGACGACCGCGCTGCCGGAGACGCCCGGCGGCGAACGCAACTGGGACTACCGCTACTGCTGGATGCGCGACACGACCTTCACGCTCCAGGCGCTCCACTATCTGAACCTCGACTGGGAGGCGGACGAGTTCATCCAGTTCGTCGCCGACATCGAGCCCAACGAGGACGGCGGGATGCAGATCATGTACGGGATCGACGGGCGCCGCGACCTAACGGAATCGACGCTCGACCACCTCTCCGGCTACGCGGGCGCGAGGCCCGTGCGGATCGGCAACGGGGCGTTCGACCAGCTCCAGAACGACGTCTTCGGCGCCGTCCTCGACTCGCTCTTGCTGCACACCCGTCGCAGCGAACGTCTTCCGCGCCGTCTGTGGCCGATCGTCCAGGCCCAGGCCGAATGCGCGACGAAGGTGTGGCAGAACCCGGACCAGGGGATCTGGGAGGCGCGCGGCGCGCCCCAGCACTACGTGTCCTCGAAGCTGATGTGCTGGGTCGCGCTCGATCGCGCGGCGAAGCTCGCGGAGATCCAGGGTGACGGCGACCTCCAGGCGACCTGGGGTGCGACCGCGGGCGAGATCAAGGCCGACATCCTCGAGCACGGCCTCACCGACGGCGGCGTACTCCGGCAGCACTACGCGACCGACTCGCTCGACGCCTCGACGCTCCTGGCCGCGATCTTCGGCTTCCTGCCGGCGAACGACGAGCGCCTGAAGGCCTCGGTGCTGGCGATCGCCGACGAGCTGACCGAGGACGGCTTCGTCCTCCGCTACCGGACGGACGAGACCGACGACGGCCTCTCCGGCAAGGAGGGGACGTTCCTGATCTGCTCCTTCTGGCTCGTCTCGGCGCTCGCGGTCGTCGGCGAGATGCAGCGTGCCCGGGACCTGATGGAGCGACTCCTTCGCGTCGCGTCGCCCCTCGGCCTCTTCGCCGAAGAGTTCGACGTCGGGACGGGGCGCCACCTCGGCAACTTCCCGCAGGCGTTCTCGCACCTGGCGCTGATCGAGGCGGCCGCGCGCATCATCGTCGTCGAGCGGCTCGAGGAGATCTCGTGATCGCGGGCGCCGCCTCTGACACGACCTGAGGAGGACGCATGGAGAGCCACGACGTCATCATCATCGGCACCGGCGCGGGCGGGGGGACGCTCGCGCGTCACCTGGCCCCCTCCGGGAAGCGCATCCTCCTGCTCGAGCGCGGCGATTGGCTCCCGCGCGAGCCCCAGAACTGGTCGGACCAGGCCGTGTTCGTCGACAACCGCTACGTCTCGCCCGACACCTGGTACGACGAGAAGGGGAAGGCCTTTCAGCCGGGCGTCCACTACTGCGTCGGCGGGGCGACGAAGCTGTACGGCGCCGCGCTCTACCGGCTACGCAAAGAGGACTTCGGCGAGCTCCACCACCACGACGGGATCTCACCCGCCTGGCCGGTGTCCTACGACGAGTTCGAGCCGTACTACACGCTCGCGGAGCAGCACTACGAGGTGCACGGCGCCCGCGGCGAGGACCCGACCGAACCGCCGGCGAGCGCGCCCTACCCGCATCCCGCCGTGTCGCACGAGCCACGGATCCAGCAGCTCGCCGACCAGCTCGAGGCCGCCGGCTACCACCCCTTCCACGCGCCGTGCGGGATCATGCTCGACGAGTCCAACCCACCGTTCAGCACGTGCATTCGCTGTGCCACGTGCGACGGCTTCCCCTGCCTCGTCCATGCGAAGTCGGACGCCGAGGTGCTCGGCGTGCGTCCAGCCCTCGAGCACGCGAACGTCACCCTGCTGACGAACCGGAAGGTGGTCAGGCTCGACACCGACAACGCGGGCACCGCCGTCACCGAGGTCGTGGCCGACCACGACGGGTCGGAGGAGCGCTACTCGGCCGACGTGGTCGTCCTGTCGGCCGGCGCGGCCAACTCGGCGAAGATCCTGCTCCTGTCCGCGAACGACAAGCACCCGAATGGTCTCGCGAACGGCTCGGATCAGGTCGGCCGCAACTACATGTTCCACGACTCGACCGCCGTCCTTGCTCTCTCGCGCGAGGAGAACAAGACCGCCTACCAGAAGACGCTCGGGCTCAACGACTTCTACTTCGGCGCGGACGACTTCGACTACCCGCTGGGGAGCGTCCAGATGGTCGGCAAGTCGACGGCGCCGATGTTCCGCGGTGAGCGACCCGGGGAGACGAAGCTCGCGCCCGAGTGGACGCTCGAGCGCATGGGAAAGCACGCAATCGACTTCTGGCTATCGACCGAAGACCTGCCGCGGCCCGACAACCGGGTGAGCGTCGATCGCGACGGGAACATCGTCCTCGCCTACGAGGAGACGAATGCCGAGACGAAGAAGCGGCTCTACGCGAAATTCAAGTCCATCCTCGGGAAGCTCGACATGAACCCGGACCACCTCATCCACCGCTTCGCCTACATGAAGAACGACATCCCGATCGCCGGTTGCGCGCATCAGGCCGGCACCTGCCGCTTCGGCGCCGACCCGGCAACGTCCGTACTCGACGTGAACTGCAAGGCGCACGAGCTCGACAACCTGTACGTCGTCGACACCAGCTTCTTCCCGAGCATCGGCGCCGTGAACCCGGCTCTCACCGCGATGGCGAACTCGCTGCGGGTCGGGGACCACCTGCTCGAGCGGTTGGCGTGAACGCGGATGGAGGAATCGCTCCGTCGGGCGAGCAGGTCGAGATCTCCTTCGACGGCCAGCGGGCGGTGGTCGTCGAGGTCGGCGGAGGCCTGCGCTCGTACTCGGCCGACGGACACGACGTGCTCGACGGCTACGGGGTCGACGAGCAGTCGGCGTCGGGACGGGGCCAGGTGCTCGTCCCGTGGCCGAACCGCCTCCAGGACGGAAGCTACGAGTTCGACGGGCGCAGCCACCAGCTCCCTCTCACCGAGCCGGAGAACTCGAACGCGATTCACGGTCTCGTGCGCTGGGCGTCGTGGCGCGTCGGCGAACATGAGGCCGATCGCGTGGTGATGGAACACGTGATTCACCCTCAGCCCGGCTATCCGTTTACCCTTGGGCTCGGCATCGAGTACGCGCTCTCAGAGGGCGGTTTGTCGGTGCGGACGACCGCCCGAAATCTCGGCGCGGTCGCGTGTCCCTACGGATGCGGACAGCACCCCTACCTGACGCTCGGAACCCCGACCGTGGACACGATCGAGCTGCAGGCGCCCGGGCGACGCGTGTTGATCTCCGACGAGCGCGACCTCCCGACCGGCTCCGAGCCCGTGGACGCAACCGAGTACGACTTCAGCGCCGCCCGGACGATCGGCACCACGAAGCTCGACAACGCGTTCACCGATCTCGCACGCGACGACGACGGCCGCGCCCGCGTGCGGCTCCGCGATCCGGACGGAGACGCAGCAGTCACGCTCTGGGTGGACGAGAGCTACGGCTACCTGATGCTCTTCACGGGCGACACCCGGCCCGACGTGAACCGCCGCAGCCTCGCGGTCGAGCCGATGACCTGCCCGCCGAACGCCTTCCGGACCGGCGATTCGCTGATCCGCCTCGAACCGGGCGAGTCGACCACCGCCGCCTGGGGGATCACGCCGTCGTGAGCGCCACAGAACGGCCACGCGTCCTGATCCTCGGGGGAGGGTTTGCCGGGGTCGGCGCCGCGCAGAAGCTGAAGGACGCGGACGCCGAGGTCGTGCTCGTCGACCGGCACGACTACCACACCTTCCAGCCGCTGCTCTACCAGCTCGCCACCGGCCTGCTCGACACGACCGGGGTGGGACACTCGCTGCGCGACCTGCTCGAGAAACACGGCAACGCGACCATCCACAAGGCGAGTGTCACGGCCGTCGACCTCGAAGCACGCGAGGTCGCCTTCGAAGGGCTCGCGCCGATCTCCTACGACTACCTCGTCTTCGGCCTCGGCGCCGAGGTCAACTTCTTCGGCACTGAGGGGGCGGCGGGGCACGCGTTCCCGATGTACACGCTGCCTCACGCGGTCCGCCTCAAGGACCACCTGCTCGGGCTCTGGGAGGCCGCCGACCGGGACTCGGGCCTCGTCCCGGACGGCGCCCTGAACGTGGTCGTGGTCGGTGGGGGGCCGACCGGCGTCGAGACCGCCGGGGCGATCGCCGAGCTCTACCGAGGGGACTTCGCCAAGGACTATCGGAACGTCGCCGTCGGCGACGCACGGATCACCCTGGTCGAGGCCGGGCCCGAGCTCTTCCCGATGTTCAAGCCGAAGCTGCGCGAGTACGCGGCGAAGGCACTTGCCGAGCGGACCGTCGAGGTGCAGACGGGCACGGCCGTCTCGTCGGTGTCGCCGACCCGGGTCACGCTGAAGTCGGGCGACGTCCTCAAGGCGCACACGCTGGTCTGGGGCGCCGGGCTGCAGGGCAACGAGCTCGTCCAGTCGCTCGGGCTCGAGTTGCAGCGCGGCAACCGCATCGGTGTGGGGCCGGATCTCTCCCTGCCCGAGCATCCCGAGGTGTACGTGGTCGGCGACGTGGCCGCGATCACCGATTCGAAGACCGGCCAGGTCCTGCCGCAGCTCGGGTCGGTCGCGCTGCAGTCCGGAGAGCACGCCGGCGAGACGATCGCGCACCGGATCGCGGGCAAGGAGACCAAGCCGTTCGCCTACCGCGACAAGGGCACGATGGCGACGATCGGCCGGGGCGCCGCGGTCGTGCAATTCCTCCGTGGCCGCACGATGACCGGCCTGAAGGCGCAGCTCGCCTGGGGCACCGTCCACCTCGCCCTGTTGCCGACGAACGAGGACCGGGCGAAGGCGGTGGTCAGCTGGGCGGGTGCGGCGATGACGCACCAGCGGCCCGGGCGGATCACCGTGGAGGACGACTAGGTGACCCTGGGCGGCGACGTGGGGCTGCTCGCGTCGACCGTCGTCAACCTCGCCCGGGCGCAGTTCGCGACCACGTCGATCTACCACTTCTTCTTCGTTCCGTTGACGCTCGGGCTGGGGCCGCTCGTCGCGGTCATGCAGACCATGTGGCACCGGACGCGGGACGAGCGCTGGCTGCGGCTGACCCGCTTCTTCGGAACGCTGTTCCTGATCAACTTCGCGATCGGGGTTGCGACCGGGCTCGTGCAGGAGTTCGAGTTCGGGATGAACTGGTCGGTGTACTCGAAGTTCGTCGGCAAC
>JBKOVQ010000264.1:0-2995 GCA_046723985.1 Actinomycetota bacterium
GCCTTGACGGCGCGCCGAGCGTGCTTGCGGACCACTGCTGGCTCCTTTCTGGGAGAGGGGACCCGGGCACCCTATGCAACCAACTCAGTCCGGCGAAACGTAGGGGCGTGTCAGAAGCTTCCCGAGCAGCGCCAGGATCAAGGCGACGCCGAAGCAGAGCAGCGAGACCACGAGCGACGCGCCGACGACCCCGGAGAGGCGGTACGTGGCCTGGTTGACGATCACGTCGCCGAGGCCGCCGCCCCCCGCAACGGCCGCGATCGTCGCGGTCGCGATGATGAAGACGGCCGCGATTCGGATCCCCGCGATGATCAGCGGCAACGCCAGCGGGAACTCGATGCGCAGCAGGATGTCGCGTCCGCTCATCCCCATGCCCCGCGCCGCCTCGACAATGTTGCGGTCGACGCCCTCGATCCCGAAATAGGCGTTCGTCAAGACCGGCGGAACGCCGAGGACGATCAGCGCAGCCATGTTGTTCACGAAGAAGTGCTGCGAGACCAGGAGCGCAAACGCGATCAGGACGAGGCTCGGCAGCGCACGGCCGAGATTCGACACGCTGATCGCGACGAAGGAGCCGCGGCGCAGGTGGCCGAGCACGACGCCGACCGGCAGCGCCAGCAGCAGCGCGATCCCGAGGGCTGCGCCCGACAGCTCCATGTGCTGTACCGACTTGTGCCAGAGGAGGCCGGGGTGGTCGACGATGAACCGGACCGCGTCGGGGAACGTGCCCCAGCTGAAGGTGTCGGCCAGGACACGGCTCATGCGTTCCTCCACGGGGTCAGCGCTCGTCCGAGGACGACGAGGAGCGCGTCGGCCGCCAGTGCGAGCAGGATCGCCAGGCCACCGGCGGCGATGATCTCCGTCTTGAAGATGTCCTGCGTGATCCCGATGTAGATCGGCCTCCCGAGCCCCTCCGGGATCACGAATGCCGCGATCGTCGCGATCGAGATCGTCGACACGGTCGCGATCCGGACGCCGGCCATGATCGACGGGACCGCGAGCGGCAACTCCACGCGGATCAGCGTCTGCAACCGCGAGAGCCCCATCCCGCGGGCGGCCTCGCGCACCTCCGCAGGCACTCCCTTCAACCCTTCCAGGATGTTCCGGTACAGGATCAGCAGCGTGTAGCTGACGAGCGCCACCTCGACCGTCGTCACCGTCAGGCCGGTGAGCGGGACGAGCAGCTGGAAGAGCGCGAGGCTCGGGATCGTGTACAGGAAGTCGGAGAGGAGGCCGATCGGCTGGTCGGCGCGCCGGTACCGGTAGGCGACGAGCGCGGCGGCGAAGGCCAGCACGAATCCGATGGCGACGGCAATCACCGCCAGCTTGATGTGCTGGAGGAGCGCGGGCTGGAGCGTGTCCGACCAGTGGTCGGCGACCCACCCTGTGCAGAAGGTGTGGTTCTCGGTCTCGCACGTGGATCCCTCGCCGAAGTTCGGGATCACGGGTCCCCCCGCGAAGAGGGCGAACGCGCTCACAGCTCGGAGAGGACTCGGCCGACGCGGGCGACGGAGAGCAGGCCGATCGGCGTTCCGTCTGCGTTGACGACGACAAGCGGGTCGGCGCCCTCCGACATCATCAGCGAGAGCGCGTCCCGGAGGGTGGTCGAGCCGGGCGCCTGGGGGCCTGAGGGCGGCGGACGGCCGTCGAGCGGCTCCAGCTCGATCTCGTCGAGGCGGCGAAGGGCGAGCCGCTTGAGGCCCCGGTCGGCGCCGACGAAGCGCGCGACGAAGTCGTCGGCCGGGTGGGCGAGGATCCGATCCGGCGTGTCGTACTGGGCGAGGTGGCCGCCCTCGCGGAGGATCGCGATCCGGTCGCCGAGCTTGATCGCCTCGTCGATGTCGTGGGTGACGAAGATCACCGTCTTGCGGACCTCCTCGTGGAGGCGCAGGAACTCGAGCTGCAAACGGTCGCGGGTGATCGGGTCGAGCGCGCCGAACGGCTCGTCCATCAGCATCAGCGGCGGATCCACGGCGAGCGCGCGGGCGAGCCCGACCCGCTGGCGCTGGCCCCCGGAGAGCTGCGCCGGATAGCGGTCCGCGTAGTCCTGCTCGAGGCCGACGAGTTCGAGCAGCTCGGCGATGCGCTCCTTCGTGCGCTTCTTGGGCCATCCGAGCAGACGGGGAACGGTGGCGATGTTCTCCGCGATCGTCATGTGCGGGAACAGCCCGACCTGCTGGATCACGTAGCCGATTCCGCGGCGGAGCTCGACCGCGTCCTGGTCGCGGATGCTCGTGCCGTCGATCGTGATGTCCCCCTCGTCCAGCTCGATCAGCCGGTTGACGAGCTTCATCGCCGTCGTCTTCCCAGCGCCGGATGGCCCGACCAGCACGCAGATGTCGCCCGCGGAAATCGTCAGCGAGAGGTTCTCGACGGCCGCCTGGTCACGCCCGGCGTACCGCTTTGTCACGTGGTCGAAGACAATCTCGGCGGCCGCAGAGGGGGTCATTGGGGCAGCCTAGTCCGCCGGTCGCGGCGGCCCGCACGATGTGCCGTCGCGCTCGGGGCGGCGAGTGCCGACTCGAATTCGGGCACCGACCCGTGCGGCACCTACATCGGCCGGGCCGGCGCCGTCTCGCAGCTCGCGGTCGACGTCGCCCGTTTCGCCCTCGACCTCGAGCTGCGCTACCGGCCCGTCGCGGCCGTCGACGTCGAGCGCTTTCACCTCTGGACCCAGCAGCTTCGAGTACGCCGCCCAGGGTGACGTCGCCGGCGTGATGCCGCCGACCACGCCGCCCGCCTGGGAGCGCCCGTACGACGGCTCGCCGGAATTTGGTAGCGGCGTCAGGTGCGAAGCCTCTCCGCTTGCCACTCGGCGGTGGCCTCCTCGGCCGTGGGCGGATGGAGCAGCACCTCCGCGACCTCGTCCGCGTTCGGCTGCCCCGATGCCACCACGGCCGCGGCGGCTTCCTCCACGTCGTAGTCGGTGCGTACGAGCTCGGCGCCAGGGCCGGGCAGCGCCCAGTACGCGCCCTGTCTCTTATACACATCTGAC
>JBKOVQ010000026.1:0-4767 GCA_046723985.1 Actinomycetota bacterium
GACGCGCACCGGCCCGGCCGCCCGAGCAGGCTGCACGAGGCGGTCGATGTAGTGGCTGCCCGCGCCGGTCGCGAGCGGGCGTATGCGCTCGTGAACGGGTCTGCGCTCGGTCGGCTCCACGTGGTGGACGAGATCGTCACCTGAGCTAACAGTCTTCGGCCGCATCCTTAACGCGTGGCTTACCTGTGCGGCGTGAAATGTGACTGACGATGGTGTGTCTGCGGATCAGGGCTGAGCGGGCAGCGGAACGGGCGATTGCGGTCCAACTGGAGCGATACGGCTGCCGCGTCGTCGACCAGGCACCCGGCGAGCTGCGCGTGGAGTTTCCGCTCGCCGACAACGACCGCGAGGCGCTGGTCGAGACGCGGCTCTATCTCGGACCGCGGATCAACTCGGTGCTGTCCGCCCAGCCGGCCTGACGGGGGGTCCGCAGCCGGCTAGGCGTGGTGCTCGATGAACGCGAGCGTCCGCGCCCAGGCGTCGTCGGAGGCTGCCCCGAACTGCTCCTGCTTGCGGTCGAAGAACGAGTGGGGAGCCCCGTCGTACGTGACGATCTCGTGCTCGATCCCGGCCGCGGTCAACGCCTCGTCGAACGCCGCGTTCATCTCCGGCGTGATGTTCTGATCGTCGCCGGCCTGGAGCGCCAGGATCGGCGCGGTCATCTCGGCGGCGCGGCTTGCCGGTCCGACCCAGCCTTCGCGATCACCGGAGCCGCCATAGAAGCCGACCGCGCCCGCGAGCCCGTGGCCGCCCGTGGCGGCGAGCCAGGAGAGCCGCCCGCCGAAGCAGAAGCCGACCGTGAAGACCGACGTCGCCCCGCGCCCGCGGAGGTACGTGACCGCGGCGGCGATGTCGGCCTGCACACCGGCCTCCGTTGTCTGGGCGACATGGTCCATGTATGGAAAGCCCTCGTCGCGCTTGCCGACGCCTGCCGTCCGGCCGAAGTAGTCCATCGCCACGGCGGCGATGCCCCGCTCGGCGAAGCGGAGCGCGAGCTCCTCGTAGAAGCGGTAGAGGCCGCGGACGTCGGGGAGGACGACGACGCCGGTGGTCGCCTGGTCGTCGGGGACAGCCGCGAAGGCGGCGAAGCGGTTTCCGTCGGCCGCCTCGAGGACGAGCTCCTCGTGCTCGACCGCGGCGCTCGAGACGGGTGGAACTGGCGGTGAGGAGTCGGGCTCGAAGCACACGCCGAGGCGAGCCTAACGCTTCGCCACCTGGTTACCGGAACGGTGCCGTATCTGCATACAGGTGGCCGCTACCTTCGTGGTATGAGCAAGCAGTATCTGATTCTGATCGAGGACCTCGTCCGCGAAGGACGCTCCGAGCGGGAGATCGACGAGATCGTCCGTGAGGTCGTCGCCGAGGACGAGCGAGTCGACGGCGCCGTCGAGGACGTCGCCGCGGATCTCCCGGCCGCGGCCTAGCGACCTCTCGGTCCGCCGGCGCCTCGCACCCCACCCAGGGTGGGGAGCCGGTTCCCGCCGCCCTCGACGGCAACGGTACCGGCGAAAGGCTCACAGTTGGGTGCCGTCTTCGTGCCGATCGTGGAACTCCTCCGTTCTGGGTCGCGGCGATAGGCTCAACCGATGCGGGCGATCGTGGTCACGCGAAGCGGCGGACCGGAGGTGCTCGAGCTCCAGGACGTCTCGGCGCCCGAGCCTGGCCCGGGAGACCTGCTCGTCGACGTCGCCTTCGCGGGCGTCAACTTCCGTGACATCTACGAGCGGCGCGGCGGCTACGGGCCTCCGCCGCCCGTTATTGCGGGGATCGAGGGCACCGGAGGCGTCGTCGCCCTCGGCGAGGGCGTGTCGGAGGCGACGGTCGGCGATCGGGTCGCCTGGAACAACGCCCAAGGCAGTTACGCGGAGCAGGTGGTCGTCCCCGCCGCGCGGTCAGTGCCCGTTCCGGACGACATCACTGACGAGCTGGCTTGCGCCGCGCTCCTCCAGGGAATGACCGCCCATTACCTGACCCACGCCACCTATCCGGTGCAGCCGGGAGACGAGGTGCTCGTGCACGCGGGCGCAGGCGGCGCGGGACGGCTGGTCATCCAGATGGCGAAGGCGTTTGGCGGGCGGGTAACGGCCACCACTTCGGGGGGCGAGAAGGCCGACCTGGCGAGGAGCGCGGGCGCCGACGAGGTGATCGGATACGACGAGGTTCCGGAACGACGCTTCGAAGTCGTCTACGACGGGGTCGGCGCGGCGACGTTCGACCGCTCGCTCTCGGCTCTGCGTCCCCGCGGGATGCTCGTCCTCTACGGCGCGGCGAGCGGTTCCGTGCCGCCGTTCGATCTTTCCCGACTCGCCGGAGGCGGGTCGCTGTTCGTCACCCGGCCGACGCTCGGCAACTACGTCGCGACCCGGGAGGAACTGCTTCGGCGCGCCGGTGACGTCTACGGTTGGCTGGCGGAGGGCTCGCTCGACGTTCGCATCGGCGCGACCTACCCGCTCGAGAAAGCGCGGCAGGCGCAGGAGGATCTGGAGTCGCGCCGCACGACGGGGAAGCTCCTGCTCGCAGTGCAGCCACGCTGATCCGTGACCCTTCCGGTGTCCCTGTACCGCAAGATGAACGGATGAGGCGCGTTCGGTTCGCTCCCAGTCCGACCGGGACACTGCACATTGGGAACGCCCTGTCGGCCGTCGCCAACCGGGAATTCGGCGACTGGATGCTGCTCCGGATCGACGACACTGATCCGGCGCGGAACGTTCCCGGTGGCGAGGAGGCGATCATCACCGATCTCGGCTGGCTCGGCGTGGGGTGGGAGGAAGGGCCGGTTCGCCAGTCGGCGCGCGGGGAGCGGTATCGAGAGGCGGCGGCCGAGCTCGGCGTGACCAGGTTCGACGGCGTCACGCTCCTCCGTGAGGACCGATCCGCGACCTACCAGCTCGCCTCGGTGGTCGACGACATCGACTTCGGGATCACGCATGTGATTCGCGGGAACGATCACCGGCCGAACGAGTCGCTGCATCGCGCGCTCCACGAGGCGCTCGGTACGGTTCCTCCCGAGTACGTCCACCATGGGCTAATTCTCGGTGCCGGCGGGAAGAAGCTGTCCAAGCGGGCCGAAGGGGCGACCGTCGCGTCGTTACGGGAGGCCGGGATACCCGCCGAGGCGGTGCGCAAGTACCTCGAGGAGCTGGCGCTGCCGCGGCACGATGTTCACCTCGACCTGGCTCGAGTGCGTCGGTTGGCGATCGAGGCGATCGAGGAGCTGCCGGACGAGGAACTCGCGAGCCGGGTCGGGGTCGACCCGCAATGGGCTCCGGTGATGCGCGGCGCGCGAGACCTGAACGAAGCGAGTCGTTATGCACGCGAGGTCGCTGAGCCCGAGCGGGTTGTGGTCACCGATCGAGAGACACTGGATCGCTTCGCTGAGCTCGTCGAGCTGTCCCCCCGGGATCTGATCCGCGAGCTGCGGGCGGCGGGTGGCGATCTCAGGGCCTTGCGCCTGGCGCTGACCGGTCGGCCGACTGGACCCGAACTCAGCGCAGTGCTGGCGGCGCTCCCCCGGGAAGAGGCGCTCCGCCGCGTGCAGGCGGCGCGGCCCTAGCGTCGCGGCTGGGCAATTCCGCGGGATCGTGTTCTACGGGCGGCGGTGCGACGATCGGTGGCCACGGCCCTGGCCCGCTCGCGGATGCCTCCGCGTGCGGGCCGTGTGAGAGTAGGTTCCAAATCGGCACAGACACGTACGCGGTCGTTGGGTATCGTCGACGGCGAGGGGGGAGGGAACAATCCCCACCCTCGGGTGGGGGCTTGCTGGCGGGCCGGTGGGTCTGACCTGCTGCGAAGATTGGACGCGATGCGCCTCTACAACACGTTGACCCGCCAGCTCGAGGAGCTGCCCGCGCCGCCGGGTCCGGTTCGCATGTACGTCTGTGGATCGACCGTCTACCAGCGCATCCACGTCGGCAACTCGCGGCCGTTCGTGCTCGCAATGTGGCTGCGCCGGTGGCTGCGCACGCGCGGCTACGAGGTCACGCTCGTCCACAACATCACGGACGTGGACGACCACATCTACGAGGAAGCGGCCAAGCTCGGCAAAGGCAGCCGCGAGTTGGCCGAGGAAGCGGCTGCCTGGTTCATCCAGGACACGGACGACCTCGGGCTGGGGCGCCCCGACGTCGAGCCGCGGGCCAGCGAGACGATCCCCGACATCATCGCGTTCATCGAGGCGTTGAACGGGGACGGGCTCGCCTACGAGTCGAAAGGCGACGTCTACTTCCGGGTTGCGCGCTATCCCGAATACGGTCGGCTCTCCGGTGCGCAGCTCGACGACATGGTCGCCCAGGAGCCGAACCCGCTGAAGGAAGATCCACGCGACTTCGCGCTCTGGAAGTCACAGAAGGCGCACGAGGACGCGGCCTGGGACTCACCCTGGGGTCCAGGCCGGCCCGGCTGGCACATCGAGTGCTCGGCGATGGCGGAAAAGCACCTCGGCCCGGAGTTCGAGATCCACGGCGGCGGGCTCGACCTCCGCTTCCCCCATCACGAGAACGAGCTCGCGCAGTCGCGGTCGCGCGGCCACCCCTTCGCGCGGATCTGGATCCACAACGGGATGCTCGAGCTCGGCGACGAGAAGATGTCCAAGTCGCTCGGCAATGTCGTCACCCTGCGCAACGTGCTCGACGTGTGGGGGCGCGAGGTGCTGCTCCTGTATCACCTCAGCGGGCACTGGCGGAAGCCGGTCGATTTCACCGACGAGGCTCTGGAGAGCGCGCGAACGCAGCTGGCGGGGTTCCGCGAGGCGCTCGTGTTGCCGGAGCG
>JBKOVQ010000136.1:0-10538 GCA_046723985.1 Actinomycetota bacterium
GGTCGACGGCGCACACGACGTCGTCCTGGACGACGTGCGCGTCGTCGGAGCGACGATCGACGGCATCCACGTCCGACGGAGCCGGGTGACGATCCGCGACTGCCGGGTCGACTCGCCGAGCGGGTGGACGCAGGGAATCGACATCTCGTTCTCCGCCGACAAGGGGATGAGCATGATCGTGGGCTGCACCGTCGTCGGCGGTCAGCAGGGGATCGTGGTCGACTCCGCCGGCGCCGACATCCACGGCAACCGCGTGAGCACGACCTCGTACCAGGCGATCACGATGACCGAGATGTCGATGGGGATGATCGCCGAGAACGAGGTCGCCGGGGCGGTCGGCGCCGGGATCGCCTGCGTCGACCAGTCGATGTGCATGATCGAGGACAACCACGTCTCCGGGACGAAGCCGGACCGGACCAGGCCGGGCATCGAGCGCCAGAACGGCTACGGCATCGTCAGCGACTACAAGGCGGAGGCCGAGCTCGCCGACAACGAGCTCGTCGGCAACGCGCGCCGGGTCGGCGTCTTCGCGGGAGCGGAGGTCATTGCTCGCGACTGAGGTCAGGCCGGAGCAGCCTGGCTACACTGTCGTCCCGAGCGCCCGTAGCTCAGGGGATAGAGCGCTGCCCTGCGGAGGCAGAGGCCGCAAGTTCGAATCTTGCCGGGCGCATTTCCGCGTCTCCGTACCGACGGTCGGCGGTTCTGACAACGCGTCAATTTCGGCCGTTCGGGGATGTCTTTCCTGCAATGGCCACGGTTCCGGACACGCTCACGCTCAAGCGGCACCGTGACCTCGAAGGGCGGCGGAGGGATGCCTGGGTGCGACGGGCGTTGCTCGCGCTCGTCGGCCTCCTTCCGCTGCTCGCCCTGACCAACCTGTTCGGCCAGAGGCCACATGTCGCGACGGCGGCGGCCCGGGCGGCGACGCTCGAGCTGTACGCGCCCGGGCACCTCCGCGGCGGGCTGCTCTGGGAAGCCCGCTTCACGGTCGTCGCCCACCGAGAGCTGAGGGACGCGGTGCTCGAGCTCGACAAGGGTTGGCTGGAGGGGATGCAGATCAACACGATCGAGCCGTCGCCGGTGGCGGAGGGCTCGAACGACGGCAAGCTCGTCCTCGACCTCGGCCACGTCCCGCGCGGCCGGCGCTACATCCTCTTCATGCAGTTCCAGGTCAACCCGACCAACGTCGGACGGCGCCCGCAGAGCGTACGGCTCTACGACGGCACGAGGCTGCTCGCGACGATCCACCGGCGGATCACGATCTTCCCGTAGGCCATGGATCTCACCATCCGGGCAGTCGTTCTCTTCTTCTTCGTCTTCCTGATCACTCGGATCATCGGCCGCCGCGAGCTCTCGTCGCTCGAGCCGTTCGACCTGATCCTGCTGATCGTCATGGGCGACGCGATCCAGCAGGGCCTGACCCAGGACGACTACTCGGTGACTGGGGCGCTGATCGTGATCGGAACCTTCGCGATCCTCCAGGTGCTGGTGTCGTACCTCAGCTTCCGGTTCCCGCGACTGCGACCGGCGCTCGACGGCGAGCCGCTCGTGATCGTCCAGGACGGCAAGGCGATCGAGAAGAACATGCGGCGCGAGCGGATCACACTCGAGGAGGTGATGGTCGAAGCCCGGCAGCAGCAGGTGGCCTCGCTCGACGACGTCGCCTGGGCGGTGCTCGAGACGAGCGGGAAGGTCAGCATCATCCCGAAGAAGTAGGTCTCCTACACTCGCAGCCTGCCTCTCTCGCTGACAGAAGCCGACGTCGACCGGCTGCTCGGGCCGGCGGATGCCCTGGCCGCCGTCGAGGACTCCTTCCTCCGCCTGCACGCGGGGACGATCGAGAACGTCCCGCGCTACCGGGTCCGGCTCGAGGGCGGGTTCCTCGCGGTCATGTCCGCCGTTGACAACGAGCGGGGGCTCGCCTGCGTCAAGTCCTACTCGGCGGGGGCGGACGGCATTCGCTTCGTCGTCGTCCTCTTCGAGCGGGGAGAGCTACGCGCGCTGATCGAGGCCGACCGCCTCGGCCAGCTCCGCACCGGGGCCGCGAGCGCCGTCGCGGCGAGGTATCTGGCCAGGGCGGGCGCGCGGACACTCGGAGTGATCGGCTGCGGCAGCCAGGCCCGGACACAGGTGGCCTGCATCCGCGAGGCGCTGCCGGGGATCGAGGAGACGATCGCCTACTGCCGCTCTCCGGAGCGGCTGGCCGCGTTCTGCGCCGAGGTCAGTGCGGAGGCCGGGGAGAGCCACCGGGACGCGGCCGACGCCGACGTCGTCGTCACGATCACGACCTCCCGAGATCCGGTTCTGCGGGGCGAGTGGCTGCGGCCGGGGGCGCTGGTCTGTGCCGGCGGCGCGAACATCCCGAGTGCCCGTGAGTTGGACAACGCCGTCCTCGAGCGCGCCGCGTTCGTCTGCTGCGATTCGCTCGCCGACGCGGAGATCGAATCGGGCGACCTGATCGAGCCCGTCGGCCAGGGGGTCCTCGACTGGCTCGAGGTCCACGAGCTCCAGGAGGTGGTCGGCGGCGACCTCCCTGGGCGTCAGTCCGACGACGACATCGTCGTCTTCAAGTCGAACGGCCTCGCCGCCTGGGACCTGGCCGTTGCCGCCCAGGTTGTCGAGCTAGCCGCCGGCGAGTGACGCCTTGGCCTCTGCGGCCATGTCGTCGCCGATCGCCTTGACGATGTCCGGTCGGTCGAGCAGCCGTGCGATCTCGCTCGCCGAGCAGCGGTTGCGCACGTACGGGTCGTCGAGGATGTCGTCGAGCGCCCGACCGCGGTCGTGCTCGCGGATCACGTAGGCGGCGACACGCTCCTCCTGCGTGGAGCGGGTCCCGAGGAAGGAGAAGACGCTCCGGAAGAACCTGCCGATGTCGCTCATCGGGAGCGATTGTATCCTTGCCCCCTTGGTCAGAAGGACGAGGGCAGGCCGGTTCGCTGAGCGTGTCGTCGTGGGCCGCGACGACGCCGGTGTCGCCGAGCGCATCGAGATCTGGATCGAACGGAAGGAGGGCGGCGTCTGGGCGGTCGGTCGTGCAGTCAATCCGCAGCACCGCCCCAGCGACGAGCCGCGCCACGACGACTACTTCTTCGAGGGCTACGAGCTCCAGGATGCGCTGGACGCGGCGAACGCCGCACTCGAGGACGACGTCAGTGTCTCCGAGGGCGACGGCTCGGAGGTGCGTCAGCCGCCCTTCCGCCGCAGCGAGGTGCTCGGCCCGCTGGAGCGCTGGTTCTTCGGGCGGCGCTAGGCGCAGGCTCGCTAGCCTCCTGCCTCCATGCTGATCCGCCTCGGCCACAGCCCCGACGCCGACGACGCCTTCATGTTCTGGGCGCTTGCCGAGAACCGTGTCGACACCCGCGGCTTCGAGTTCGAGCACGTGCTCAGGGACATCCAGACCCTGAACGAATGGGCCCTCGAGGGGCGGCTCGAGGTCACCGCGATCTCGCTGCACGCGTATCCGTTCGTGCAGGACCGCTACGCGCTGCTGCCGCACGGCGCGAGCATGGGCTCCGGGTACGGGCCGGTGCTCGTCGCGAGCAAGCCGCTGACGAAGGACGAACTCGGCGGGCTCGAGATCGCCGTCCCCGGGACGATGACGACGGCGTTCCTTGTGCTGCGGATGTACCTCGGCGACTTCGCCTACCGGGTCGTCCCGTTCGATCAGATCCTCGACGAGGTCAAGGCAGGCGACGCGGAGGCCGGTCTCCTGATCCACGAGGGTCAGCTCACCTACCAGGCCGAGGGCCTGAACAAGGTCGTCGATCTCGGCGAGTGGTGGCTGCTCGAGACGGGGCTGCCGCTGCCGCTCGGCGCGAACGTGGCGCGGCGCGACCTCGGCCTCGAACGGCTCCACGACCTGTCCGAGGTGCTGGCCGAGTCGATCCGGACGGGCCTTGCCAACCGGCGCGAGGCGATGCAGTACGCGCTCCAGTTCGGCCGGGGCCTCGACTCCGAGCTCGGCGACCGCTTCGTCGGGATGTACGTGAACGAGCTGACGCAGGACTACGGCGAGGAAGGTCGAGAGGCCGTCCGCGAGCTGATGCGGCGCGGCGAGGCGATCGGCGCCTTCGATCGTCCGGTCCAGGTCGATTTCGTCAGCTAGCGTGCGCGCGTGAGCCGCGCCGTCGTCCTCTCCGCCGTGCGCACCCCGGTCGGGCGCTACGGCGGCGGGCTCGCGGAGGTCCGGCCGGACGACCTCGCGGCCGCGGCGATTGCCGCCGCGGTCGAGGGTGCGGGTGTCCCCGCCGGAGAGATCGAGGACGTCTGGTTCGGCTGCGCCAACCAGGCGGGCGAGGACAACCGCAACGTCGCCCGGATGGGGGCGCTGCTCGCCGGACTGCCCGAGTCGGTCGCCGGCGTGACGGTGAACCGCCTGTGCGCCTCCGGGCTCACGGCGGTTGTCGGTGCCTCCCACGCGGTGATCGCCGGTGACGGCGACCTCTTCGTCGCCGGCGGCGTCGAGTCGATGAGCCGGGCGCCCCTGGTGATGGGAAAGCCGGACAAGGCCTTCCCGCGCGGGAATCAGACGGTTTGGGACACGACGCTCGGCTGGCGTTTTCCGAACCCGCGGATGGAGGAGATGTTCCCGCTCGAGTCGATGGGCGAGACCGGGGAGAACGTCGCCGACCGCTGGGGCGTGTCCCGGGAGGACCAGGACGCGTTCGCGCTCGAATCGCAGCGGCGTCACGCCGAAGCTGTCGCCGCCGGACGCTTCGCCGACGAGCTCGTCTCGGCCGGCGAGCTCGAGGCCGACGAGCATCCGCGGGCGGACACGACGCTCGAAAAGCTCTCGGCGCTCAAGCCGGCGTTCCGCAAGGACGGCACCGTCACCGCCGGCAACTCGAGCGGGATCAACGACGGTGCCGCGGCGGTCGTGATCGCCAGCGAGGAGCGGGCGGCCTCGCTGGGGATCGAGCCCCTCGGCCGGTTCGTGGCCTCCGCCGTCGCGGGCGTCGATCCGCGCGTGATGGGCATCGGCCCGATTCCGGCGGTCCAGAAGCTCCTGGCGCGCGCCGGAATCGAAGCAGGCCAGATCGACCTCGTCGAGCTGAACGAGGCGTTCGCCTCCCAGAGCTTGGCGGTGATCCGCGAGCTGGGCTTCGACGCGGCGAGGGTGAACGTGAACGGCGGCGCGATCGCGATCGGGCATCCACTGGGGATGAGCGGAGCGCGTCTGGTGGTGACGCTCCTGCACGAGCTGCGACGGCGAGGCGGTCGCTACGGCATCGCCACCATGTGCGTCGGCGTCGGCCAGGGCCAGGCGGCGCTCTTCGAGCGTGGTTGATCGAGGCGAGGCATACGTCCTCCTCGGGCTCCGACTCGGGCGCCACGCCGAAGGGCTCGTCGACGCCTACTACGGGCCGCCCGAGCTGAAGGCGCAGGTCGACGCCGAGCCGCTCGCCGAGCCCGCAGATCTCGTTGCGCAGCGGGACTCGCTCATTGCGGAGCTCCACGACGGGTGGCTGCGCGACCAGGCGCTCGGGCTGCGCACCTGCGCAGGAAAGCTGGCCGGGGAGGAGATCTCGTACTCGGACGAGGTCGAGCGCTGCTACGGCGTTCGCCCGGAGCGGCGGGGCACGGAGTCATACGCCGCGGCTCACGAGCGGCTGAACGAGCTCCTGCCGGGATCCGGCCCTCTGAACGAGCGGTACCAGGCGTGGCGGCGCGAGGTCACCGTGCCTGCCGAGCTCGTCGTCCCGCTCGTGCAGGACGCCGTCGCGGAGTTGCGCGACGCGACCGCCCGGCTGGTCGAGCTTCCGGAGGGAGAGCAGCTCGTGGTCGAGGGAGTGCACGACGAGCCGTGGTGGGCTTTCAACTACTACCTCGGCGACCTGTGCAGCCGGGTGGTCATCAATCTGGACGTACCGACGACCTACCGCGAGTGCGTCCATCTCGCAGGCCACGAGGTCTACCCGGGCCACCATACGGAGCACGCCCTCAAGGAGCAGCTGCTCGTTCGCGGCCAGGGGAAGATCGAGGAGGCGATCCAGCTCGTGCCGACGCCCTCGGCGCTCGTCGACGAGGGGATCGCCGAGACCGGTCCGGACCTGCTCATGGATGACGAGCTCCGTGCGCGGCTCGTCGCCGCGGCGCGACGACACGGGCTTGACTACAACGCCGACCTGGCGGAGGCGATCGCCGAAGCCCGCCGTGCGCTCCGCCGGGTGACCCTCGACGGCGCGCTGATGATCCACGAGGACGGCGCGTCGACCGAAGACGCGGAGGCGTACATCCGGCGGTGGGCGCTCGTCTCGCCGGAGGAAGCGGCACACAGCGTCCGCTTCGTCGTCGATCCGACCTGGCGGACGTACGCGATCAACTACTCGGCCGGCCGTGAGCTCTGCGACGCCTGGGTCGGCGGGCACCCGGACCGGTTCGTCCGGCTCCTGACCGAGCAGGTCCGCGTCGGCGAGCTGCTAGGTGCCCATTCCGAGTTGTCTCGGAGTGCATGACCGGATGCTCGCGCGGGCCGTTGTCCTCGACCATGGCGCTGCCCTGCGTCTGTCGGTTCGGTTCTCCGCACCCCCGGCCGGTGCCGACCGACGACGGTAGCGTTGGCGTGTGCGCGCGCTCGAACGGCTCGAGGAGCTGTACGCGATCGGCGGCGAGCCCGGGGCGAACCGGATCGGCTACTCGGCGGAGGAGGACGAGGCCCACGCGCTCGCGCGCCGCTGGCTCGAAGAGGCCGGGTTCGAGGTCGAGGTCGACGATGCGGGGAATCTGGTCGGCCGATCTGCCGAGGCGGCGGGGATCTGGACGGGCTCCCACCTCGACACCGTGCCCCAGGGCGGCAAGTTCGACGGTGCGCTCGGCGTCGTCGCTGCGATCGAGGCGGTGGAGCGCGCGCGACGCGGCTCGGTCGTTGTCTTCCGCGAGGAAGAGCGAGGCTGCGTGGGCAGCCGGGCGTTCGTCGAGCGCGGCCCGCTGCCCGACGCGTTCGTCGAGCTGCACATCGAGCAGGGGCCACGACTGGCAGCGGCCGACGCACCGCTCGGCATCGTCACCGGGATCGTCGGCTACGCCCGCGGCGAAGTCGTCGTCGACGGAGCGGCGGGACACGCCGGCACGACGCCGATGGAGCTGCGCGACGACGCGCTGGTGAAGGCGGCGCGTGGAGTCCTGCGGTTGGAGGAGGAGGCGCGCCGGATCCCGGACGCCGTCGCGACCGTCGGTCGGATCGAGGCGGAGCCGGGCGGCATCAACGTCATTCCGGGCCGCGTCCGCTACAGCGTGGACGTCCCGCGCGCCCGACCAAGAGCGGCTCGATCGACTGATCGACCTCGCCGGGATCGACCACTCGCCCGCGGTGCCGCCGGCCGGCATGAGCCCCGAGGTAACCGACGTGCTGCGCGCGGAGATCGAGCGCCGCGGGCTGCCCGTCATCGAGCTGGCGTCGGGCGCCGGACACGATGCCGGCGTGCTGGCGCGAGCCGGGGTTCCGACGGGAATGCTGTTCGTCCGCAGCCTGAACGGCGGCATCTCGCACTCTCCCGAGGAGCTCTCGTCGGCGGAAGACGTCGAGCTCGCGATCGACGTGCTCGCAGCGGCGCTAGGGCACTTGTAGCGTCACGCCGACGCCTCGGATGACGACCTCGCCGGCCTCGGGGTAGTAGACGATGTCGTTCGGCTCGCGGGTGCCGTAGGCGAGGTGGGTCATCCCGTCTGGGCCGGCGGTGAACCGGTGAGGAATGTCGGTGCCGGGCGGCCGCGAGATCGCGTGGCCGGCGTGGACGTCGAACGTCGCCTCGCCGACGTGGAACATGCCCGAGCCCTCGAGCACGACGAAGATCTCTTCCTCCGCGGAGTGGCAGCCTCGCGCTCGCACGGGTGCGCGCCGGTTGAGACATCGACGGTGGCGGCCCCACGGGCGACGAACGGCCGCCGGGCTGCACCTTCAGCAGTGCGACGCCGACCCGGTCGGACCCGATCGCGTCACCGAGGTCGATCCTGGTCAGGCGCATCGGCCTGGATTCGAGGAGCCGTCCTTCGGCCTCGTCCCAGTGGGCGATCACGCGACCGCGAAGCTGATGTCCTGGGCGCCCTGCCAGAGCACGAGCTCGGCGATCGCCGGGAGGTGCTCGAGGCCGTCGACGACTTGGATCAGCTTGGTCTCGTAGGGGAGCATGGTCCGGAAGAAGGCAACCGTCCGCGGGGACAGGTCCTGTTCCAGACGGGCGTCGAGCTCGTAGCCGGCGACGTCGATCCGGATCACGGCGGAAACCCTACGGCCGCAGCACCCGCACGTGAAGGAACGGAGGTAGACGCTGCCAGCGGCGCTGTCGGGTCGGGGGATCGACGGTCTTCCGCTCGAACCTGTCGCCGCTCACTTCGTCGGCGCGCCGGCGCTGATCCACCGGCCGAGGAGGGTACGCTCCGCCTGCGTCATGTGGGTGGCGTTCCCGAGCGGCATTGCCGTCGATTGCACGGCGAGCTGGTCGATCTGGGCCGCGCGGTCGTGGATCTCGGCCATGCTGTCGAACGTCACGTCCGCCGGCGCGGAATCGATGCCGGGATAGGTGGGGTGCATCGAGTGACAGGGTAGGCAGCGGGCCGCGACGATCTGCTGGACGCGGGCGGCGGGGATTGCGGTTCCCTTGGTTGCGGACGACGTGCTCGGCGGGCGGAGCCAGATCGCGATCCCGGCGATCGCGCAAGCGCAGCCGACCGGGATCCACCAGAGCGTCTCGCCGGCGTGACGGCGGTTGAAGTACAGGCGGATCGCCGCGCCGACCGCCATCAGCGCGACGAGCACCGCCCAGGCGTGGTCGTGCGTGTAGGTGAAGGGGAAGTGCCCGACGAGCATCGTGAACAGCACGGGGAGTGTCAGATAGTTGTTGTGCACCGACCGCTGCTTGGCGACGATCCCCGGCCTCGGGTCGGGCTCGCGGCCCGCCTCCTTCGCGCGGATCAGCTCCCGGTGCGCGGGGATGATCACGAACAGGACGTTCGCGGCCATGATCGTCCCGAGCATCGCGCCGACCTGGATGTACGCGGCGCGGGGTGCGTACAGCGCGCCGACGGCGTACGCGGTCGCCGTGACGAGCCCGAGGATCACGAGCGTGAATGCCAGCGGCCGGTCGGCAAGGACGCGGCAGACTCCGTCGTAGACGAGCCACGCGACGACAAGGAGGCCGATCGAGATCAGGATCGCCTGCCACGGCTCGAGGTCGGCGACCGACGGGTCGATCAGCCGGAGGCGGGCGTCCGAGTAGTAGACGATGCAGAGGAGCGCGAACCCGGACAGCCAGGTCCAGTACGCCTCCCACTTGTACCAGTGGAGCGGTTTCGGGAGCCTCGGCGGTGCGACCCGGAACTTGTGGATCCGGTAGAAGCCGCCGCCGTGGATCTCCCACGACTCGCCGGCGACGCCGTCTGAACGGTCTTCCTCCCGCTCCGGCTCGCGCAGGTGGTTGTCGAGCGCGACGAAGTAGAACGACGTGCCGATCCAGACGATCGCCGCCGTGACGTGGAACCAGCGGAAGACGAGGTCGAGCCAGTCGGTGGCGTACGTCGCTAGGAGCGGCGCCACCGGTCCTCCGCGATCGCGACGAGCTCCTTGACGGCGGTGTTCAGCTCCTCCTCGCGGGTGCGCTCGATGCGCGCGCGCAGCACGTCGAGGATCTCGGCCTTCGGCCGGCGGTTGACGAAGACGACGAAGCGGAAGCCGAAGCGCCGCTCGTACTCGGCGTTGAGGCGGGCGAGCTCGGCGAGCGTTTCGAGATCGGTGTCGTCGCCCTGCTCCGCGGCCGACCGGGCGGAGAGGCCGGTGCGGGCGCCGATCGCCGGATGGGCGTTCAGCGCCTCGAGCTTCTCGTCCTCGCTGAGCGTTGCGATCACCTCGCGGGCGCTCCCGAGCGGATCCTCGCGGCCGGCGAGCCTGCGGACGAGAGCAGTGTCGCCCTCGAACAGCTCGGTGAGCTGCTCCTCGTCTAGCTGCCGCGGTAGATCGCGCACGCGTACGGCGAGAGCAGGAGCGGGACGTGGTGGTCGCGGCCGGCCTCGACTTCGATCTCCGCCTCGACCCGCTTGAAGAACGCTGAGTTCGCGTGGAAGACGAGGCGGTACGTGCCCGGCTCGACGTCGGCGAGGTCACGGATGCGTCCGTCGTCGTCGGTCTCCCCGTCCGCGACGAACTCATCGCCGCGGAAGAGCTGGACGAGGATGCCTGCGGCCGGGACGCCTCGCCCGGTGTCGAGCACGTGAGTGGAGATCACCGCGTCTATCTTCCTCCTACTGCCGGTCGCGCAGGCGGCGGAGCAACGGCAACCCGAACCAGAACCACGTGAAGGCGCCGCCGAGGATGGTTGCTGCGACGACCGTCCAGGGCTCACCGAAGAGGAAGTCGGTGATCAGGAAGACCGAGGCTGTCATCCCGAACGCGAGGAAGACGGTGGCCGCGATACCGGTACGGGTGGATAGGCGAAGAAGCGCCTCCTTGTCACCCTGCCGCCAGCGGATCCGGTGCGTCGCCGTCGGGGCGATCAGGAGGACGGCCGCGGAGGCTGCGCAGAGAAGTGCCGCGTAGTAAACGGCGA
>JBKOVQ010000138.1:0-3846 GCA_046723985.1 Actinomycetota bacterium
GGGCGCGACCACGCCGCGGCCGCTGACACACGACCTCGTCACCTCGATGCTCGCCGAGCTGGAGGCGCGGGTGACGCGGATCACCGTCACGGAGCTCCGGGACAACACCTTCTACGCGAGCATCACCATCCAGCAGGACGGGTCGGAGATCGAGGTCGACTCGCGCCCGTCCGACGCGATCGCGCTGGCCGTTCGGGCAGAGGCGCCCATCTACGCCGAGGACCGCGTGATCGAGGAATCGGCGATCGAGTTCGAGGGCGAAGAGGTCAACGAGGAGGAGATCGTCGACGAGTTCCGCAAGTTCCTCGACCAGGTCACGCCCGACGAGTTCGCCGTCGAGGGGGAAGACGAGAGCTAGGCAGGCCTGCTGTCGGCGCTGACCTCACGCTTGCTGAGGTCCAGGATCGTTCCGAACAGCTCGCGCAGGCCGTCGGCGGAAAGCGGGCCGCGGTTCGCGCTCGTCAGGTCCTCGAGCATGCGTGCCTCTCGCTCCGGATCGAGGAAGGCGATCCCGCGGGAATCCTTGTACGCCTTGATGCGGGCGACCAGCTCGAGCCGGGTGTTGACGGCGTCGAGGATCGTGCGATCGGTGTCGGAGATCTGCTCTCGGAAGTCACGCAGTACGGGGTCGTCAGCGACGCTCATGGTCGGCCTTGCCACTGTACGTAAACGCGCTTCGAGGTTGCCGGAATGGCGATCAGCCGGTACGGCGAGGTGAGCCGCGCGCTCGTGCGGTCGCCCGGCGATGGTGTGACCTCACGGGCGAGGACGTCGATCGTGCTACGCCGCTCCGTGATCCGGACGATCTCGACGCCGTAGCCGCTGCTCGACCGCGGGCCGGCGGCGACGAGGATCAGCCGGCGACGCGCGAAGTCGAACGGGGGTACCTTCGGTGGGCCCTGGGGGAAGGTCCGGGCGAGGTAGCGGACGACCTGGCGACGTTTCCAGAACGAGCGCGTCACAGACTTCGGCCAGAGGACGCCCGGCATGGCCGCCGTCTCGTCGTCCCACGCAAGTTGCTTCGAGCCACCCTCGATCACCTGCGTCCAGATCACCCCACCCGCGATCGCGAGCACCACCGCAAGCACCCCGATTCTGACCGCCATGTGAGCCGCACCCTATGCGTGCGGCGGCGAGACCGCGCTCTCCCCGTGCGACTACGAGTAGACGTGCACGACTTCGCCGTACGGCTCGGACGAGAAGAGCCGGTAGATCACGAAGTTGGGGACCCGGACGCAGCCGTGGGACGCCGGGTAAGCCGGTACAGACGGGTTGCCGTGGATCGCGTAGCCGCCGACGAAGTACATCGGGTCGAGCAGGACGCCGAGGGGGCTCGGGTCGTAGCCGGTCACCTTCCGGTAGATCGCGAACTGGCCTTCCGGGGTGTAGTAGCCCGCGATGCCGGCTGTGGAAACGGGCGAGATCAGCGCGATCTTGCCGCTGCGGACGATGTAGAGCACCTGGTGGGTCTTGTCGATCTCGATGTGTTCGGCCGGTTGGCTGTATCTCGGCGACGGGATCCGGGGGTCGTGGAGCTTCGTCCAGAAGGCGGCGTCGACGGAGCCCGTGCGGTCGAGCCCTTGGACCTTCTGGAAGGCATAAACGCTCTGGACGAAGTCGTCGCCGAATGTCGGGGAGAACGACGGAACGGCGTAGTGGAGGGCAGCGAGGCGGTGCGCGAGCTCGGTGACGGCAGGGCTTGTCACCCCGATCGAGAGGCTGGGCGGCCGAAGCGTGGCGGTCAGCTCCCGGCTGACCTGGTCGTACCCGGGGCGGGGGAGGGTGGTCAGGCGGACGCGCACGGTACCGATGTCATGGGTGCCGAGCGCGACCCGCGCGCCGCCGGCGAAGCTGCGGTCGAAGCCGACCCGGCCGCTCCGGATCACCTGGACACGCACCCGGCCGGCCTCCACCGGCTCGAGGGTTGCGGCGAGCTTCAGCGGCGCTCCGGCGACGCGGCTGCCGACCAGCAACGCGCGCAGCGAGGGGCGGATCCGGACGGTGACGTCGTTCGAGGTTGCCGTCAGCCAGGCGACGTGGAACGGGCCCGGGCTGGCGAGCTCGACCTTGAAACGGAAGCTGCCGTCTTGGCGGACGCGGGTCGTGGTCACGACGGTCGAGCCGCGCATCAGCCGCACCCGTGCGGCGGGCGAAGCGGGGCTAAGGCGGCCGGCGAAGTCGACCGTGTGCAGGTAGGTCGTCGCCTTCGGGCCGGTCAGGGTCAGGGTCGGAGGTGTCGCAGTGGCCGAGGCCGGCCAGGCAAGCAGCAGAAGAGCCAGGGGGAGGGCTCGGCGCACGGCCGAGAGCTTAGTGTTGGCTCCGGCTAGGTCGTGACCGCTGCGATCAGCGCGATCGCGTTGAAGATGGCGTGAACGACCATTCCCGGATAGACGCTGTCCGACCGTTCCCGTAGCCAAGCCAGCGCGCAGCCGAACACGATCAGGATCGGCAGTCCTTCGAGCAAGCCGTGCGCGAGCCCGAACGCGAGGCCGACCCAGAGGATCGCGGTGAGACGGCCGAGCGGCTCGAGCAGCGAGTAACCCAGTCCGCGGAACGTCAGCTCCTCGACCACGGGCGCGATCGCGACGAAGACGACGAAGTTGACCGCGAACGGTACCGCGCGGCTCGAATCCCATCCCTGCGGCGTCAGACCCTGCTCGCGGCCGGGATCGCCGTACGCCGAGACGATCGCAGCGACGCTGTAGACGGCCGCGAACACGACCAGCACTGCGGTCAGCGTGCGCCCCCACGCTCGAGGGCGACGCAGCGCCAGCAGCGACCACTCCGGCCGAGCGATCAGCAGGACGACGGCGAGGATGATCGCGTACTGGACGAGTCCGTTCGCAGCGGTCGAGTAGAGGTAGGCGGCGTCTTTCGGAGGCTTGCCGCCCGACAGCCTGCTTGCGTAGCCGAGGAGGGCGAGAACCGAGACGAGGATCGCCCAGGCGGTCAGCTTGTTGCGGCGGAGCGGCACGGGGAGAGGCTTACGACCAGCCTTCGAACGCCGTGGCGAGAGGAGCCGCCGCGAACCTCATCCCCGCTGCTGCGGCGCCTTGCAGATCCTCGTCCTCGTCGCCGACGTGCACCGCCCGGTCGGGTCCGACGCCGAGGCGCTCGAGCGCGATCCGGAACGCGGTCGGGTCGGGCTTCGCCGCCCCCGCCTCGGCGCTTGTCACGACGGCCGAGAAGAGACCGCCGACGCCGAGCCGTTCCAGGTGTTCCGTGAGCCCGATGTCCCAGTTCGAGACGACCGCGAGCTCGATTCCACGCGCGCGCAGCGAGGCGAGGGTCTCCAAGGCCCCAGGTGCGGCCTCGAATCGGATCGCGGCCATGAACGCGTCCACAAACGAGGCGGGCTCGAGGTCGGCCTCGGCCGCGTGGAGGAAGACACCGGTGCAGTCGCGACGGAGCGCGGCGAGCGCTTCGGGGTCCCGGCCGCGGACCGCCTGGGGACGGTAGTAGGCGACCTCGGCCAGGAATGCTTCCCGGACGAGGTCGGGCTCGCGCTCGAGGCCGCGATCGGCGAGGGAGCGGACGAGTGACGGCACGGGATCGAGGAGTGTGAGCAGGGTTCCGTAGCCGTCGATCGTGACGGCGTCGACGTCAGCGAAACGCATCCGGGTGGAGCAGGCGGGCGATCTGGTCGAGACCGTCCCCGATGCGTGGACCGGGGACGAGCAGATCCGAGTCGAGGACGACGAACCGCCCTTGCCGGACGGCGCGCAACCGGCGGGTCTGCGGGCTCTTCCGCAGATCCGCGAGCGTCGTCTTCGTATCGGAGGTGACGGCGTAGACGTCCGGGTCGAGCCGGGCGAGCTCTGCCGGGTCGACCGGCCCCGCCTCCGC
>JBKOVQ010000146.1:0-5357 GCA_046723985.1 Actinomycetota bacterium
GTATAAGAGACAGCGTCCAAGCTGACCAAAGCCCAGCGTGAGGGCGTGCCGCTGCTCACCGAAGCGGAGTTCCTGGCGCTGCTGCGTTAGCAAGGCTGCCAACTGGGACCCGGCCGTCGCAAAGATAGGACCGACGCCCCATGGAGACCCTCGGCCGGCTTCGGATAATCGGTGAATGCCCGGAGGGGAGTTCGATTCTGGTGCCGTGCTCGGCAGCGTCAGGCGGTTGTGCGACGAGGCCGAGTCGTCGCTCGGCGACGTCGAGCGCGTCCTCACCGACGGCTACGCGTGCGTGCTCCGAACAGAGAACGAGCGCCGACAACTCCGCGGCCGCCTCCAGGAGCGTGCAGTGACCGCCTCCGCGAACGGGTCTCCGGGCGAGGCCGTGGAGATCAGCTCGCTCGCCCGGGGCATCGCTCGAGCGGACAGCGAGATCGAGGAGCTCCGGGCGGCGTTGGAGACGCTTGCAGCCAGGGCCAGCACGCTGCGCGTGCGGGCGTGAAGCTCGTCGGCTAGGCCAGCCCGCTGCGCACCGCGTAGACGGCCGCCTGGATCCGGTTCTGGATCTGGAGCTTCATCAGGATGTTCGAGATGTGGTTCTTGACCGTCTTCGGGCTGATCACGAGCTCCGCGGCAATCTGCGCGTTGTCCTTGCCGTTCGCGATCAGCTTCAGGACCTCGAGCTCGCGGTCGGAGAGCTCGGCTCGGATCGCCTCCGCCATCTCCACGTCCGCGGTGGTCGCGCGAACGCGCTGGAGGACCTTCGACGCGATCGTGGGTGAGATCAGCGAGGCGCCGACCGCCGCGGACTGGATCCCGGCGACGACGCTCTCGATCGTCGCGTCCTTGAGCAGGTAGCCGCACGCGCCGGCGACGATCGCATCCATCACGTCGGCGTCCTGGTCGGAGATGGTCAGGACGATCACGCGAGTGAGCGGCGACTGCGTGGTGATGTGCCGCGTCGCCTCCACGCCGCTCATCTTCGGCATGTTCAGGTCCATGACGACGACGTCCGGAGCCGCCTCCCTGACGAGCCGGACCGCCTCGGCGCCGTCCGCCGCCTCGCCCAGCACCTGGACGCCCTCCTGCTCCTCGAGCAGGTTGCGGAGGCCCGTGCGGAACAGGTCGTGGTCGTCGACGAGCACGACCCGAACGTCGTCCCGCGTTCCGTTCACTGCGTCGGCCAAGTGCCCCCCGAGCACCGCACGCGGCCAATCTTAGACGCGCGGCTAGTGAAAAGTGATGGTGACGGTCCTGCCGAAGGCGGCCGCGGCCGAGCAGGACTTGATCCAAACGTCGATCCTATGGCCCTGGATGCTGCCGCCGGTGTCGGCTGCGACTCCCTCGCCGTAGCCGGGGATGGTCATCCGGGTCCCGAGCGGGATCACAGTCGGATCGGTCGCGACGATGCCCGGTCCGACCGGTAGGCCGGTCACAGTCGTGCCCTTCAGGCAGTAGCCGGTTGCGTAAACGGTCATCGTGCCGCCCGGCCGTTGGGGCGGGGGAGGAGCGGCCTCCGGGGCAGTCGGCGTGACGGCTCCGACGGAGTCGACGGGCGCCGGAGGCGGCGCAGAGGAGGCGGCGCCGCTGTCGGCGGCCGGCGGTGCCGAGGCGGGCTGGACGGCTGTTGTCGCTTGCGCGACGGATTCCGTCGAGGACTCGTGCGCGATCTGCTGAGCCCTTGCGCGGGCCTCCGCGGCCTGCTGCTCGAGACGGGAGATCTGCGTCGCGGTCAGCTCCTGCTCGCGCCGAAGGCGGTCGAGGTACGCCGCGCGCTCGGCATGGGCCTCCTCGAGCCCGGCGGCGGTGGTGGCGAGGTGGGCCCGAACCTCGTTCGTGCGCGCCACCTGGACTGCCAGCTGCCTGCGCACGACGATGAGATCGGCGCGTGCCGAGCGGGCCTGGTCCAGCACCGCCTCGGTCGCCCGCCGCGCCCGGTGCACTGAGTCGAGGGCGTCGATCGCGTTCTCGAGCGACGTGGCACCCAGCACGACCGCGATCGGATCCGGCGTGCCCTGCTCGTACAGGTAGCGGAGCTGGTCGCCGAGGCTCTGCTGCGCAGCGCTCATCGTCCGTCGGGCCGCCTGCAGCCGGCGGCGGACGGACGCCTGCGTGCGCTCGAGCGCGTGCACGCGGCTCTCGACCCGTGCGAGGTCCGAACGCGCCTGGGCCAATCGACTCTCCAGCCCGTACAGCTGGACGACGGCTGCACGCGACTCCGCGGCCAGCGATGCCTGCCGTTCGCGCAGCTGGCCGACGCCGGGGCTCTGAGCCGGGACCGGGGCCGGGACGCCGAGCACCAGCAGGAATCCGGCGAGCACGACGAGAACGGGAAGCTTGTGCCGCTGCGTCACGAAGAGCCGCCCGACGGTACCACACGTCCGCTGTCCGGGAACGGCCGGCTGTTGGCGGAATTGACACGTTTTGGGGTATCTTGCGGTTTGCCCATGTCCGCAGCCCCTGCTAGGGTGCTGCCTTCGTGACGTACCGGCCCCTCCCGGTGCGCCTGTCGAGAGTGGTGTGGGGAATCGCCTCGCGGGCCCGCAGACGGCAGGCAACCTTCGTACTTCTCGCGCTCGCGGCGTCGATGCTCGCTGCGTTCGCCGCTGGGGTCGCCAGGGCGGAGCCTCCCGCGATCAGCGCGAAGCGGGCGGAGGCGCAGCGCGTCCTCGGCGAGATTCATTCGCTCGACGTCCAGATGGAGAAGGCGATCGAGGCCTACAACGGCGCGACGGAACAGCTCGCCGCGATCGAGCGCGAAAGCAACCTGAACGCCCAGCACCTGGTGATCGCGAAGCACAACCTCTACGTATCGCAGCGGCGGCTCGGCGCCCGGCTGCGTGCGCTGTACACGCAGGGCCAGGAGGACTCGACGCTCGCGATCCTGCTCGGGTCGCACTCGATCGGCGATTTCCTGAACCGGGTCGAGACGGAGAACAGCGTCTCCTCGCAGGACGCTCAGGTGGTCTCGGAGGTCAAGCAGTTCAAGCACGACGTCGTCGTCCGCGCCGCGCAGCTGAAGGCCGCGCACGCACGCCAGGAGAAGATCGTCGCCGAGCGGGCCGCGGCGAAGCAGCAGGTGGAGGACGGGCTCGCCCAGCGCCAGCAGCTGCTCGACTCGATCAAGGGCGAGATCGCCCGGCTCCAGCGTGAGGAAGCCGAGCGCCAGGCCCGGCTCGCGGCCGAGGCGCGCGCGCGACTCGCGGCCCAGCAGGCCGCGCAGGAACGCGCCGTGCAGGCGGCTCGCGCGCAGGACGTCGTCGGCGTCTCCGCGGTCTCACCGGACGGTGCCGTCACTGTCGCCCCTCCGTCGCAGTACGGCGGCGTGGTCGGGATCGCGATGCAGTATCTGGGCGTGCCGTACGTCTGGGGCGGGGTGTCTCCGGGCGGCTTCGACTGCTCGGGCTTCGTCATGTTCGTCTACGCGCAGGCCGGCGTTTCGCTGCCGCATCACGCGGCCGACCAGTACAACTACGGCGTCCCGGTCTCGCGTGACCAGCTCGAGCCCGGCGACCTCGTCTTCTTCGACGGGCTCGGACACGTAGGGATCTACATCGGCAACGGCCAGTTCATCCACGCGCCCCACACCGGCGACGTGGTGAAGATCTCGAGTCTGGACGACTCGTGGTACGCGGCCACGTTCGTGGGCGCGCGCCGGATCACCTAGGAATACAGCCGCTCGATCGCGTCCGCGAAGTGCTCCTGCACCACGCCGCGCCTCAGCTTCAGTGTCGGCGTGACCTCGCCCTCCTCGGCGGAGAAGTCCCGCGGCAGCACCTCGAAGCGCTTGACCTGTTCGTGGCGGGACCGTTCGCGGTTGACCTCTTCGACGATCCCCCGGACGAGGGCGTCGACGTCCTCCCCGCCGTCGGCGCGCCACGTCGCGACCTCGTCCTGGTCGAGCGTGAGCAGCGCCGCGACGTAGGGCCGGCGGTCACCGAGCACGAGCGCCTGCGAGATGTACCGCGACGACTTCAAGTCGTTCTCGATGTTCTGCGGCGCGATGTTCTTGCCGCCCGACGTGACGAGGATGTCCTTCTTGCGGTCGGTGATGGTGATGAAACCGTCGGCGTCGATCTCGGCGATGTCGCCCGTTCGCAACCAGCCGTCTTCGCACAGGACCTCGCGAGTCGCCTCGGGGTCCTTGAGGTAGCCGGCGAAGACGGTCGGGCTGCGGATCTCGAGCTCGCCGTCCTCGGCCAGGCGCGTCTCCACTCCGGGAAGCGGACGGCCGACCGTGCCGAACTTGTAGGCGTCTGGCCGGTTGGTCGAGCAGGCGGTCGTGCACTCGCTCAGGCCGTAGCCCTCGTAGATCGGAATGTCGAGTGCAGCGAACAGGTCGATCACGTCGCGCGCAAGCGGTGCTCCGCCCGAGCTCGGCAGGCGGAGGCGGCCCCCGAAGCGCTTCTTGACTTTCGAAAAGACGAGTCGGTCGGCGAGTTGGTGTCGGACGGCCAGCGAGCGCGGGATCGGCTCACCGGCCTGACGCCGGCGACTCACCTCGCGGCCGACCCCGAGCGCCCAATCCGCCATCCTGCGCCTCGGTCTTCCGGCATCCGCGAGGCCGGCCAGCACGGCGGTGTGGACCTTCTCGTAGACGCGCGGGACGCTGGGGAAGAGGGTGGGTCGGACGGCCGCGAGTGCCTCGGCGACCCGCAGCGGGTCGCGGCAGAAGGCGAGCGTGTAGCCGACATGGATCGCCTGGAGATGGATCAGGCGGCCGTAGTTGTGCGCAAGCGGCAGGTAGAGGAGGAGCGTGTCGTCGGGGCCGACGAACAGGGGCTCGAGCTTGTCCACGACCGTCGCCATCTCGTAGTAGTTGCGGTGGCGGATCATGCAGCCCTTCGGCGGGCCGGTCGTTCCCGACGTGTAGATGTAGGTGAACAGGTCCTCCTCGTCCACCAGCGCCTCTGCGTCGGCGAGCGCTGTCGGGTGGGAGCCGGCGTGCTCCGGGCCGCGCGCCTCGAGGTCGGGCAGGTCCGCGAAGGCGAGAACGTGGCGGAGGGTCGGCAGGTCGCCGCGCACCGAATCCACTTTCGCGCGCTGCTCCTCGTCCTCGACGAGGACGCCGACCGCTTCCGAGTGGCCGATGACGTAGGCGGCGTCCTGGGACGAGCTGTTCGTGTAGACCGGAGCGCCGATCGCTCCGATCAGGCCCAGCGCGAAGTCGCAGAGGCACCACTCCAGGCTGGTCGAAGCCATGATCGCGAATGGGTCTCCCTTGCGGACGCCGAGGGCGAGCAGGCCGTTCGCGATCGCTTCGACGCGGCGCTCCACCTCGGGCCACGCGACCTCGACCCACGTGCCGTCGTGCTCCGCGAGATAAGGCGGCCGCGTCGACGCCCGCGCCGCCGCAT
>JBKOVQ010000278.1:0-4396 GCA_046723985.1 Actinomycetota bacterium
ATCCCCAGCAGCGGGAAGATCGTCTCCGCCTCGTGCTCGTCGGTGCCGGTCAGCGGCGCGCTGTACCCCTGGCCCGGCTTCTCCCACCAGCGGGCATCGCGCGCGTTCAGCACGAACCAGCCGGGTGACGAGGGGGACGAGACCTGATGCTGTCCGCTCGATCTCCGCCTCGGGAACCATTGCGGTCGCTCAGTCGTCGGCGATCGGGCGGCCGACGACCAGCACCTCTCGGAGTTCCGGGTCGAGCTCCCGATAGCCCGGGTCGGGCTGCACCCCGAGCGCGTCGAGCGTCTTGGTCCAGAAGCTACGGGCGGCGGCGGTGAGGATCACATCCATGATCTCTGGGTCCGAGAGCCCCAGGTCGCGGAGCCGTTGCAGGTCGGCGTCGCCGATCGCGGTCGCGTCGTCGACCACGTGCTCGGCGAGATCCATGACCGCCAGGTCGACCTCGTCGAGACCGGCGGCGTTACGGTCGGTCGCGATCTGGAGCACCGGCTCGCCGAACTGCTCGATCAGGACCTTGCCGTGGGCGAGGGAGCAGTAGCTCGACCTCAACCGGCGCGCGGCGGCGAGTGTCGCCAGCTCGTAGCGGCGGAGGTCCATGTTCGCCTTGATCGCGCCGAGGAGCTCGCCCCAGGCGGCGTAGACGTCCGGCCGCTCGTCGAATGCGCGCTCGTAGTTCGTCGACACGGCGCCATTCTGCTGAAACCGGTCGTAGAGTGCGATGGTGCGCCACGGCCTATGCCTCGCGAACATCGGCACCTACGCGGATCCCCGAACGGTGGTCGCGCTCGCCGAGGAGGCGGAGCAGGCCGGCTGGGAGGGGCTGCTCGTCTGGGATCACCTCGGCTTCGTCTGGGGCCCGCCCGCGGCCGACCCCTGGGTGACCCTAGCCGCCGTCGCCGCCCGTACGTCCTCGCTCGTCCTCGGCACGAACGTGACGCCGGTGCCGCGGCGTCGGCCACACGTCCTCGCCCACCAGGTCGCCACCCTCGACGTGCTCAGCGGCGGGCGGGTCGTCTTCGCGGCCGGGATCGGCGGTGTCGCCTCCGAGTTCACCTCGTTCGGAGAGGAGGGCGACGCGCGCGTGCGGGCGGAGATGCTGGACGAAGGGCTCGAAGTCCTCCGCGCCCTCTGGTCGGGCGAACGGGTCGACCACCAAGGTCGCCACTACACGGTCGACGGGGTCACACTCGCGCCGCGGCCGGTGCAGGAGCGGCTCCCGATCTGGATCGGCGGGAACAGCAAGCCCGCGCTTCGCCGGGCAGCCCGCTACGACGGTTGGGCGGCCGACACGACGAGCCCGGAGGGGATGACACTCTCGCCCGAGGACGTGTCTCGATCGCTAGAGACAATCCGCTCGCTCCGCGACTCCGACAATCCTTTCGACGTCGTCGTCATGGGTCACGTCGATCCCGGCGACCGCGAGACGCCGGCGGCCTACAGGGAGGCCGGGGCCACGTGGTGGCTGGAGAACGTCCACGACCGGCGCGGCAACTTCGACGAGATGCTCGCGCTCGTCCGCCACGGCGCTGGCCGCTAGGCGAGCCGGCCGAGCACCCAGCCAAAGAGCGCGTGCCGCCAGGTCGCCTGCGCGAAGGCGCGTGGATTCGTAAGCAGCGGTGGAATTCCTGGCTCGCCACGTGCGGGGTGGTACCTGTCGACGAAATAGGACAGCGGATACAGAGCAGCGTGCTCGGCGAGTGCCATGCCGAGTGCGAGTCGGCTGGGCCCGAGAGGCACGCGGCGTCTGACGGCTCCGTAGATCAGTCCGAACACTGCACCGTTGACGGCGTGGGCGGCGAAGCCGACCGAGCGCCAGTGCGTTCGGGAGACCGCCTTGCCGAGAAGCGCGACGTCGGAGTAGTCGCAGCGAAAGACCCTCTGGTCGAGCGGCTCCTGTGCTCCCCAGACGACGGCGGCGACGGCTCCTGCAGCTGCCTCACGAATCGCCACCCTTCCTATTCTGCGTATGCGATGCCCGAGGGCGACGCACTGCACCGGGCGGCCCGTCGGCTCCAACCCCTCGTCGGCGAGCGGGTCGGGGTGGAGACTCCCAACCCGCGCGCCCAGGTGGGACGGATCGCCGAGCGCCTGGACGGCCGCCGGCTGCTCTCGGTGGACGCGCTCGGCAAGAACCTCCTTCTGACGTTCGAGGGCGGCTACGTCCTGCGCAGCCACCTGCGCATGACCGGACGCTGGTCGCTCGTCCCGCGCGGCTCGTCGCGGCGCGGCCGGCCCTGGCTCGTCCTCCGCGGGTCGACGTACGAGGCCGTGCAGTGGAACGGGCCGGTACTCGAGCTGCATGCTCGGTCGATCCGTCGCCTCGGCCCGGACATCCTCGAGCGGCCGCCGCGCATCGCCGAGATGCTCGCGCGCCTCCACCGGGAGGACCAGGGTCGCGCGGTTGGCGACGCGCTTCTCGACCAGCGCCTGGTCGCCGGGATCGGGAACAAATGGAAGGCGGAGGCGCTCTGGGCGGTCGGGCTCTCGCCGTGGCGGCCGCTCGGCGGCACCACCGATGCCGAACTACGCGCGGCTCTGGACGCAGCGGCACACCTGATGCTGGATTCGCTCGAAGGTCGCCGCCGCGCGAATCGTGTCTACCGCCTGGTCGGCCGTCCGTGTCCCCGCTGCGGCAAGCGGATCGCGTCCCGAGGACAGGGCGACGCCAACCGAACGGCGTACTGGTGTCCCGGGTGTCAACGGTAGGGCAGACCCTGCTGGTCTGACCCTGCGGAGCGACGCGATCCGAGGCTGCCGCTACAACGGCAACGTGAATCTTCGCTCGCCGCACCTCTACGCCGCTCTCCGCTCCTTCTGCCTGGCGGCGTTCGCGACGCTCGGGCCGGAGGTGGAGCGGGCCGGCGAGATCCCGTTCGTGGTCGAGGAGCACGGCGGCCTGTACGAGTACCGGCCGCTGCTGCGCGACCACGTCGAGGCCAACGTCTGGGCGCTTGCGCAGCTCGAGGACGCGCAGATTGCGATCGAGGAGCTCCGCCGTGAGCCGGCGGCAGCGATCTTCGCCCGCGGCGAATCGCCGCATCGAACGCTGTTCCGGGGGATCCTCGTCCCGCTGCTCGTTGCGACCGCCGAGGCGTGTGGCGGTTTCGATTGGGAGGACGGCGCCTTCAACCGCACCTACGCCGAGCTCGAGCACTCGCTGTTCGGGACGGGCCGGAAGTACTCGGCGACGGCACCCCTGGTCGGCGTCTCCGTCCGGGCGACGATCGACCTCGCGCGCGGCATCCAGGTCCGGCCGACGACCGTCGCCGAGCTCTGCGCCGCGCACCCCGGCGCGCATGGGGGGCTGCCGGCCCGATTCGGCGAGGAGCCCGAACGCAGCTGCACGCTCGCGTTCGAGCGAGAGCTGCCCGCCGGCGAGATCACGTTGCCCGACGCTCCCGGTGAACTGGCAGATGCCGTCACCGCGCTCCGGCTCGCGACCGGTGCGCCGGTGGCCGCCGGGCCGCTCGTCTTCGAGCAGCTCGACCGGCACCCGCTCGAGCTCCGTCCGGTCCTCGGGATCGCGGCGACGGAGCCGGGGGGCGAGCCGACCCGGCTGGACCCGTGGCGTGGGAGCCTCGCCGTCGATCTGCTCGAGCGGCTCGACACCTCCGAAGATGACGGGTCCCTCGGCGAGGCGGTCGAGCTCTGGGAGCTTGCTCTCTTCGAGACCGAGCCGCTGCGCTCCGCCCGCCTCCGCGAGGCCCTCGCCGCGCTGCTCGGGGACGTGGACGGACTCTGGGCGGCCGCCATGCGCGCAGCGACGCTGCTCGGAGAGACGAGTCAGGACCGGGCGGCGTTGATCGAGGGGGTCCACGCGCTTGCGCGGGGCGAGCAGGCTCACGCCGACGCCATGGACACGATGCGCCGCGCGCTCGTCGAGGTCCTGCTACACGAGGACCGGACACGGCTCGTCGAGGCCCTCGACGACGCGATGCTCGGCCTGCGCCCACGGCCGGCCGGTTACTTCTCCGCGAGGGCGAGCGCCGCGTGATGAAAACGGCACGAACTCGTCACGGACCCGGGCATGAAGCCCCGCTACGGTCGGAGGATGGACGAGGCGCGGCGGGTCCTGGCCCGACTGGAGCGGATCGAGGCGCTCGACCGGGAGCGGACGCGCCCCGCCGACCTGCTCGAGGAGCTGCGGGCGCTCCTGGTGGAGGCCGAGGCGTGGACGCGTGCCGAGCGGACGGTCCCGGACGAGGCGGTGGAAGCCGTCGAGCGATGCCGGGCGCTGCTCGAAGAATCGCGGAGGACTCTGCTAGCCTGAGCCGAAAGACGGCCCGGCGACATGTCGGCCCTGCAGGATATTCCGCGCCCGGAGCCACGGGCGGTCACCTCTAAAGGAGCAACCGTGGGAAGGGTCATCGCACTCGCCAACCAGAAGGGC
>JBKOVQ010000240.1:0-4202 GCA_046723985.1 Actinomycetota bacterium
CGCGTGCAGCGGGTGCGGCTCGTAGTCGGCCATGACGCGCAGCGGGCCGCCGGCGCCGTGGTACTCGGACTCGCCGCGGCTGAAGTCCTCGGAGCGCTTGAAGAGCGGGAGCACCTCGTCGTACGACCAGCCCTCCTGCGCCCAGCCGTCGTAGTCGCTCCGGTGCCCGCGGATGTAGATCATCCCGTTCAGGCAGCTCGAGCCGCCGAGCACCTTGCCGCGCGGGGTGTCGACCGAGCGACCGTTGCAGCCGGGCTGCGGCACCGTCGTGTACGCCCAGTCCTCGGGCGAGCCCCAGAGCTCCCAGAGCCGGCCCGGATCGTGGATCGCCGGGTTCTCGTCCACCCCACCGGCTTCGATCACGCACACGCTGGCACCCGCGTCGACCAGGCGGCGGGCGACGACCGCGCCGCCGCTGCCCGAGCCGATCACGATCACGTCGTACGACTCCGCCACCGGCCGATCCTACGAGGCGAGCTCGAGCAACGCGGCGACCAGCGCGTCGGTCGCGGACAAGAACGGCGCGTGGTCGGCGTCGATCTCGATCACGCGCTCGCACGGGTGCTCGCCGATCATCCGCCGCTGGAGCGGCGGCACCATCGACCGGTCGTGCTTCGTCAACACGTACGAGCGCGGGATCGACGCAAGCACCTCGTCGTCGACGCGCACCGGAGTGGCGAGCGGCGCCGCCGGCTGTGGCCGGCGCCGCTTCATCGCCAGGGCAGCCTGCTCCGGCGCACAGCGGTTGTAGATCCCCGCCACCACGGCTTCGTCCGGCAGCGTCGCCACCGGCGGGTCGCCCGCAACGACGAGGTTCTCCTTGATCATGTCCCCGACTCCCTCCGGGAGATCGGAGAGGTCGACGAGGCTCTGGCCGTTCGCCGGCATGAACGCTGCGACGAAGATCAGCGACGCGACCCGGTCGGAGCGGTCGGATGCCGCCTGCGTGACGACGACGCCGCCCATGCTGAACCCGACGAGCACCGCCGGCTCGGGGCGCGAGTCGAGCACCTCGCAGACGCGGCCGACGTAGCTTGCGAGCGTGATGTCCTCGACCGGCGTGTGGTCGTCGCCTGAACCGGGCAGGTCGAGGGTCTCGACGGTGTGGCCCGCCGCCTGCAACGGACCGATCACCGGCCCCCACGACCAGGCACCGCCGAATGCACCGTGGACGAGGACGAACCGAGCCATCAGTCGCCGACCGTGAGCACGATCTTTCCGCGGGTGCGGCCCTGCTCGCCCAGCCGATGAGCCTCCGCCGCTTCGGCAAGTGGGAACGCCCGCTCGAGCCACGGGCGCAGCTTCCGCTCCGCGGCGAGGGCGGCCAGCGCCTCCATCCCGATCCGATCCGGCTCGACGAGGATCCCCTCGACACGGATCCGTCCGGCGGCCGCCTCCCGCAACGCCGGAACCGCCGATCCCGAGACTGTGACGAGGGTGCCGCCGTCGCGCAGACCAGGAACGGCGCCGATCCCGGCCTCGCCGCCGACGGCGTCGAGGACGACGTCCACGTCCCGCACGCTATCGGCCACCGTCTCGCGCGTGTGATCGATCGCCTCGTCCGCGCCGAGCTCGGCGACGAAGCCGTGCTTCCCCGCGCTCGCCGTGCCGACGACCCAGGCGCCCCGGGCCTTCGCGATCTGAATCGCGAAGTGACCGACGCCGCCCGCGGCGCCGAGGACGAGCACCCGCGAGCCCTCGCCGACGCCGGCCGTGTCCACCAGCGCCTGCCACGCGGCCAGCCCGGAGAGCGGAACCGCCGCCGCCTCGACGTCGCCCAGACCATCCGGGATCCGGGCGAGGTGGCGCGAGGGCGCAACGACGTACTCGGCGTAGCACCCGGCTTCTCGCGGGAAGCTCGGCATCCCGAAGACCCGGTCGCCCGGAGCCAGCCAGGTGACGCCGAAGCCAAGCGCCTCGACCACGCCGGCCACGTCCCAGCCGAGTGTGAACGGCGGCTCCCCGAGAAACCCGCCACCCGAGCGCGTTTTCCAGTCGACCGGATTCACACCCGCCGCGGCGACGCGCACGAGCACCTCCGTCGGTCCCGGCTCCGGCCGTTCGACCTCCTCGACAGCGAGCACCTCGGGCCCGCCGAGCTCGTGTTGACGAACGGTCCGCACGGCGTGGATTGGTGTATACACGGGCTATGGCGGCCGGTGCGTTCCCGAGCCCGTACGAGATCGAGACTCCGCCCGGCTGCGAGGGCTGGGAGGAGATGTATCCGTACTACGCGCTCTTCACCGAGTCGCGGCGCGAGGCCGACGAGCAGCGCTTCTGGTTCTGGAACTCGATGCACTTCCCAGTGCCGATGCCGGCCTTCGACGTCGCCTGCATCGACGCCCCGTACCAGGCGGTCGGGGCGTGGCAGAACCGCTTCTTCGCGATCCCGCCGGCGATGGGGATCGACTACCGCATCGTCAACGGTTACGTCTACATCTCCGGCAACCCGGTGACCGATCCGGCCAAGGTGGCCGAGCGCGTGGAGTTCTTCCAGCGGCGGGCGGGCCACTACTACCAGCACTGGGACGAGCTCTACGACCGCTGGCGCGGGAAGATGGAGGCGCTGATCGCCGAGATCACGGCGCTGCGCGTCCCCGACCTCCCCGAGTACGAGCCGGACGAGGTGATGTCGGACGACGCGCGCCAGACGGCGTTCTACGAGGTGCTCGACGCGTACAGCCGCACGCTCCGCTGCGGCGACCTGATGTGGCAGCACCACTTCGAGTTCCTGCTCCTCGGCTACGGCGCGTACATGACCTTCAGCGAGTTCTGCAAGGGGCAACTCCCCGACATCCCCGAGCAGCACATCGCCCAGATGGTCGCCGGCATCGACGTCCTCCTCTTCAAGCCGAGCTCCGAGCTGGCCCGCCTGGCGAAGCTAGCGATCGACACCGGCGTCGACTCGGCCTTCGTCGAGGGCCGCACGCCTGTCGAGATCGACGCGGACCTGGCGCAAAGCGACGCGGGCCGCCTGTGGCTCCAGGAGCTCGAGGCGGTCAAGGACCCCTGGTTCAACATGGCGGTCGGCGACGGCCTCTACCACTTCTACGTCAGCTGGTATGACGACCCGAGCATCCCGTACGCGTCGGTGACCGGGCACATCCGCGCGCTGAAGGCGGGCGAGGAGATCGAGCGTCCGAGCGAGCAGATCGCGCGAGAGCGCGACCGGCTGGCCGAGGAGTACGGCGCGCTCCTGGACGAGGGGGCGCGGAAGACCTTCCACGAGCTCCTCGACCTCTCGCGCACGGTGTTCCCGTACGTCGAGGAGCACAAGTTCTTCTGCGACTACTGGTTCCTGACCCGCTGGTGGAACAAGCTGCGGGAGTTCGGCTCGTTGCTCGAGGCCCATGGGTTTCTCGAGAGCCGCGAGGACATGTTCCACCTCACCCGGCACGAGGTCGCCGAGGCGCTCGACGAGCTGCTCCTCACCTGGGCGACAGGAGGCGTGCCCGCCGGGCCGAGCCACTGGCCGCCGATCGTCGCCCGGCGCAAAGAGCTGCTCGAGCGACTGGCAGAATGGACGCCTCCGCCGGCGATCGGCGCGACGCCCGAGGCGATCACCGACCCGATGTCGATCATGCTCTGGGGCGTTACCACCCAACGCGTCCAGGAGTGGGCCGGCGCCCGAGACGGCGGCTCGTCGCTCACCGGCGCAGCCGCGTCGCCCGGCGTGGTCGAAGGGCCGGCCCGGGTGGTGGTCGACGTCGCGGAACTGGCCGACCTCCGGGACGGAGACGTGCTGGTCTGCCCGGTCACCTCACCGGCGTGGGCGCCGATCTTCCCCAAGGTAACCGCCGTCGTCACCGACATCGGCGGGGTGATGTCGCACGCTGCGATCGTCTGCCGCGAGTACGGGTTGCCGGCCGTCGTTGGCACCGGCCGAGCGACAGCCGCGATCCGCACCGGCCAGTCGATCCGGGTCGACGGCTCGAGCGGGGTCGTGACCATCCTCGACTAGCCCCGGGCCGGTTGAGAATCACTATCACTATCAACCACCCATGCCGCTGAGCGACGCCGACGTCCGGGAGATCCTCCGCCTGATCGACGCCTCGGAGACAGACGAGCTCCACGCCGAGGGCAACGGGTTCACGCTGCGCGCAACGCTCGAGCCCGACCGGCCCGCTCCCACTCCCACCTCCACTCCCGCTCCCGCCGTACGGGCATCCTCCGGAACCGGACCGGTGGTGGACATCGTCGAT
>JBKOVQ010000273.1:0-8854 GCA_046723985.1 Actinomycetota bacterium
CCCGCCTCCTGGAGCACCGAGGCCACCGTTGCCACGGGGTCGGCCGGATCTGAGGGCACCTTCGCCAGGAACGAATGCCCCTCGTCGTCGACGGCAACGAGGTCCGTGAACGTCCCGCCGGTGTCGATGCCGACCCTGATCCCCATCAGAGGAATGTACGTCCTCCCTCGATCAGTATGGTCTGGCCGGTGACGAAGGCGCTCTCGCGCGAGGCGAGGAACACGAGCAACCCGACCAGGTCCTCCGGCTGCTCGTAGCGGCGGATCGCCTGGTCGGCGACGACTCCGTCGGAGATGCCGGGGTAGTCGCGCTCGGCCGTCTCCGTCTCGACCATACTCGGCACGATCATGTTCACCGTGATCCCGCGGGGCGCGAGCTCACGCGCCAGCACGCGTGTGAGTCCGGTCAAGGACGCCTTCGCGGCGACGTAGTGGAGGTTGCCCGGAGCGCCGCGGTACGCCATCACGGTGCCGATGTTGATCACGCGCGCCTCGTCCGCGGCGGCGAGCAGCGGCAGCGCCGCCTGCGTGACGAGGAAGGGCCCGCGCGCGTTCACCGCGAAGACCTCGTCCCACTCCTCCAACGTCAGCGAGTCGAGCGTGCCGGGCGGATAGACGCCGGCGTTGTTGAACAGCACGTGCAGCTCCTCCTGCGCGGCCAGCATCCGCTTCACCTCCTCCGCCCGCGTGACGTCCGCCTGCACCGGCTCGGCGCGCCGGCCGAGAGCGCGGACCTCGGCGGCGACCGACTCCGCGGCGGCGGCAGCCGACCGGTAGTGGACGACGACGTCGGCGCCGGCGCGCGCGAAGCCGAGGCACGCCGCCCGGCCGATGCCGCGCGAGCCGCCGGTGACGAGGACGGTGCGCCCCGAGAGGTCGAACACGCCTCTACCGCACCGGGCACGCGAGCAGCTCTCGCGCCTCGTCGATCGTCGCCGGCCGACGACCCAGCGTGCGCACGAGCTCGCAGGCGTCGGCGACGAGCTCGGCATTCGAGGCCGCGAGCACGCCGCGGCGCAGGTAGACGCCGTCCTCGAATCCGACTCGGACGCCGCCCCCGCCGTGCAGGATCGCGAGCGCAAGTATCCGCCGCTGGTGCCGGCCGACGGCGGTGATCGACCAGTGCGTCCCGGGGGCGAGCGGCCGTAGCATCGCGGCCAGCGCCTCCGGCGCGGCGTCGATCCCGCCGGGCACGCCGAAGACGAGGTTCGCGCGCAGCGGCGGCGGGAGCTCGCCTCGCTCGACCATACGGACGGCTGAGACGACGTGGCCGACGTCGAACATCTCCGCCTCGAGCCCGATCCCGAGCTCGGTCGCGCGCTCGACCACCCGGCGTGCGTCGGCGGGGACGGTCACGAAGGGGTCCTCGCCGAAGTTCATCGAGCCGGTCTCCACACCCGCCAGGTCGGGCCGTGCCTCGAGGCCCGTGATGCGCTCGTCGATCGACATCCACACCGCACCGCCCGTAGAGACCATCGTCACGATCGTCGTCTGCTCCCTGATCAGCGCGATCGCCTCCTCGAACAGCTCACGACGGCTGCTCGGAGAGCCGTCCTCCTCGCGGACGTGCAGGTGGCACACGGACGCGCCCGCCTCTGCGCAGGCCGCGACGTCAGCGGCGATCTCAGCGGGCGTGTGCGGCAGCGCCGGGTTCTCCGCACGCGTGACTTCCGCCCCGACCGGCGCGACGGTGACCACGACCGGCAGCTCATCCCAAGTCACGGCCCGCTGTTTCTAACAGGCGTGAGATGATCGCGTCGTGCAGGGTGGTGTTGAGGCGCGGCTTGCCCGTCTCGAGGCGATCGAGGCGATCCGCGAGCTGAAAGCTCGGTACGCGGACGTCTGCGACACGGGCTACGACCCCGTGCGGATGCGGCCCTTCTTCACCGAGGACGCGGTCTGGGACGGCGGCCCCCGCTTCGGACGCTACGAGGGCCTCGACGCGGTCTGCGATTTCTTCGCCGGGATCTCCCGCACGATCGTCTGGGCGCTGCACTACATGGTCGCGCCGGTCATCGACGTCGCCGACGACGGACGAACGGCGACTGGGAGCTGGTACCTGCTCGAGCCCTGCACGATCGCGACGAAGGCTGGCCCGACGGCGATGCTGATCACCGGCCGGTACGCCGACCGTTACCGGCTCGAGGCGGATGGGTGGAAGTTCTGGGAGGTCGTCCTCGACTGCCAGACGCTCAGTCCGCTCGACGAGGGCTGGGTGCGGACGCGGTTCTGGAGCGAGTGACGGGTCGGTGATCCCGCGCATCCAGCCGGACGAGCTCCACGAGCTGGCGCGCTCCTGGGGGTTCTCGCTGGAGGCCGAGGAAGCCGAGCAGCTCCTCGAGGTCGCCGAGGCCATCTTCCAGTCGTTCGACCTGCTCGAGTCGCAGGAGCGTTCGGCGGTTGCGCCGGTGGACGCGATTCGGGATCCGGGCCGCTCGCCGGAGGGTACCGAGGACCCGCTGAACGCGATCGTCCGTTTCTGCCGCGTCCGCGCCGAAGGCTGTGAGGGAATGCTCTCCGGCACGCGCGTGGCGGTCAAGGACGCGGTCGCGATCGCCGGCATCCCCCTCACCTGTGGGTCGCGCATCCTCCACGGATACGTGCCGGCCGAGGACAGCGTGGTCGCCGATCGGCTTCTCCGCGCCGGCGCCGAGGTGGTCGCGATCACGAACATGGACGACCTCGCCTTCTCCGGCGGCGGCGAGTCGAGCTGGTACGGGCCCACACGCAACCCATGGGACGCCCGCCGTACGGCCGGCGGCTCGTCGAGCGGCTCGGCCGCCGCGCTCTTCTACGACGGCATCGATACCGGGATCGGGGGCGACCAGGGCGGCTCGATTCGCGCACCGGCGTCGTGGTGCGGCGTCCTCGGGCTCAAGCCGACGCACGGGCTGGTTCCCTACGTCGGCATCGCGGGCATCGACCAGACGTTCGATCACTGCGGCCCGCTGGCGCGCACTGCCGCCGACCTGGCGGCAGTGCTGCAGGCGATCGCCGGCCCGGAGAAAGGAGATCCGAGGCAGCAGGAGGTGCCGACAGCCGACTATGTCGCGGCCGTCGATCAAGCGACGCACTCGCTTGTCGGAACGCGGTTCGGCGTCGTCGCGGAGGGATTCGCCGAGGAGATCGGCGTCGAGCCCGAGACGGCGGAGGCGGTGCGGGAGACGATCGAGCGGCTTCGCGCGCTCGGCGCCGAGGCCGTCGACATATCGCTGCCGGAGCACCTCCAGGCGGGCGGCATCGCCTTCATCGGGTTCGTCGAGGGGATGACGAACCTCATGGAGAGCGGCGGGAACGGGTACTCGTGGCGCGGCCGCTACCGGGACGACCTCGCCCCCGCGCTTTCTGCCGGCCTGCGTGAGCACGCTCAGGCGCTCTCGCCCCAGATGAAGGTGACGTTGATCGCCGGCCGCTGGCTTCGGTCGCGCTACGCCGGGGCCCTGTACGCGAAGGCACAGAACCTCCGCCCCTGGCTGGGCGGCGCGTACGACCGCGCGCTCGCGGACGTCGACGCCCTGATCCTGCCGACGACGCCCTGGCGCGCGCACGAGCTGGCGCCCGAGCCTCCGCTGGCCGACAAGGTGCTGCGCGGGTGGGCGAACTTGTCGAACACGTACCCGACCGACATGACCGGGCACCCGGCGCTGTCACTGCCGCTCGCGGCGGCGGACGGTCTTCCGGTGGGCGTGATGCTCGTCGGGCGGCACTTCGACGACGTGAGGCTGCTCTCGATCGCCGCCACATGCGAGCACGCCCTTGGCTGGGCGCCAGACGCTAGAGGCGCACCAGGCGCTGCGCCTTGAAGGCGAAGCGCTCCAACGACCCGTAGGGCTCGAACCGGAGCGACGGCGTCACGCCGAGCTCCGTGCGCAGGGCACGGACCAGGCGTTCCTCGACGTCCGCCGCCCCCGGCCGCGTCTCGCACACGACGGTGCAGCGCTCGACCAGCGTCCCGCCCGGTGCGTGCACCTCGATCCGGAACTCGTCCCGCAATCGACACGAAGTTAGAAACCGTCAACTGAATGACGGCGAGTCCAGCTTCAGCTGGGGGTCTCGCGGCGGAGGTTGAACGTTTGCTCGAGGGCGCGTGCTCGTTCTGGACCGATTCCGGGGACCTTCAACCACTCGCCGGGGTCGGCAGCAACGACGGCGGCCACGGTGCCGAAGTGCTCGAGGAGGGCACGAGCAGACGAGGTCGAGATCCCAGGAACCGCAGCCAGAAGGGCTTCAGCTGTCTCCGCACCCGGCTTCGGCCGGGGCCGTTGCGCGTACGTGGGTCGTTCGGCGGCGGGTGCAAGCTGCTGGCAACGAACGGCAAGACGATGGATCCACAACGCCGAGTCGCGTTGGTAGCCACTGCGCAGGAGGGCGATCCCCTGGTCGATGACCGCCAGACAGACACCTCGGATCGCGTTGTGGTGGAGCGGGCCGCGATCAAGATCGGTCCCCTCCACGAGCAGATACGGGAAGCCGCAAGCACCGCGAAGCTTGCCGAGCTGGGGCCACAACCGCCCCTTGAGCACAGCGGCGTGCAGGTCGAGGACGCGCTTGCGCTCTACCAATGTGTCGGCTCCGACCGCATAGTCGCCGGCCGGTAGCGCTGCGACCTCAACCTCGGCTCCCAGCTCGGCGAGCGTCTCAGCAATCCCGCTCTGGCGCTCGTGGGCGTCAACGATGATCTTCACCGGTGGAGCCTTCGACTGCGCCACCATTCGATTGTCGCGCGGGATCCTGCCGCGTGCTGGGCTCCATGTTCGTTCTCGCCTCCAGGCGGCCCGCGACGAAGCCACTCGCGATATCCGGGCTGAGCTACCGCCGGGTCCGTCGCAGCCACTCGGCAAACTCTCGCTCCGAGATCGCTCCCGCCGGGACGCCTTCGATCGTCGCGACCGTGTCGTCGATCGACGGCGGCATCCACTCGATGCCGTTCCGCGCCAGGAACTCCACCAGCACCAGGTACGCAACCCGTTTGTTCCCGTCCGGCAGCGGATGGTTCCGCGTCAGGCGAACGCAGAGCACAGCTGCCTTGTCGATCACGTCCTGGTAGAACTCGACACCCGCGAAGCCGGCCGCCGGCGCATGCAACGCCGACTCCGCAAGCCCCATCCCCGGCCAGCGCGCGATCTCCTCAGCCGGAACCCCCAGAACTGCCTCGGCGATAGCAGATAGTCGGCGAGATCGAGATGCGCGGTCAACCCTCAGCGGGCGAGCCGCTCGAGAATCTCCCGGTCGCGCTTCATCACAGCGCGCAGCCGCTCCCGAAACGCCTTGTCCTTCCGCTTCCGCTCGATGTGCTCGGCGATCGCCACGCGCACCGCATCAGAGACGCTGATCCCCTCCGCGCGCGCGACCGCCTCGAGCTCGTCCGCCTGCTCGGCCGGCAACCTCAACGTCATGCTCTTCCGATCAGTCATTCGTTCGCACCTCGATACCAAGATACCACGGCATCACCGCTCTGAAGGCGCGATGGAGGGAGCAGCTACTCGGACCGTGCGCCGATCAGCTCGATCCGATACCCATTCACCGGCTCCACGAACGAACGTCAGCAGGCTCCCATCCTCCCGCACCGAATACGGCGGCCGCTCCGGCTCGATGCCCTGGTCGGCCAGCGCGGCCAGCGTCGCGTCCAGATCGGCGACGACCAAGGCGATGTGCCCATACGCAGTCCCCAGCTCGTATGTGCGGCCATCGTGGTTGAAGGTCAGCTCGAGCTCCGGCTCGTCCCGGCCGGGGATGCCGAGGAAGTAATTCCTCGCCTCAAGCTCACCGTTGCGCACGATCGGGAGCTCACGGCGACTATCAGAGAGCTCGGTGAAGGAGCGCACCACCTTCTCGACCTGGGTGGGGTAGAACTTCGCCCCCTTGAAGACGACGAGGTCGTCGCTGCGGCCGACGATGCCGCCGACGGCGCGGGCGTGCGTCCGGCCGCACTCGCACGGCCCGCGCACGAGCCGCGCGTAGTCGTTCGACCAGTAGCGGATCATCGGGGTCGCCTCCCGCGTCAGGTGCGTGAAGACGAGCACGCCGAGGTCCCCGTCCGGCACCGGCTCGCGGGTCTCGGGATCGACGCATTCGACGACGACGTAGTCCTCCGCGAAGTGCATGCCGGCCTTCGCCTCGCACTCGGAGGCGAATGTCGGGCCGACCTCCTAGCTTCTACTTCCGGCCCGAGCATCCGTTTCCGCGCCATGGCCAAGGATAGACTCGCCGGTCCGCATGGACATTGGGCTGGCAATGTCGACGCACGGTCTGCTCACGCGGGACGAGCGCGACTTTTTCCTCCGGCGGCTCGAGCCGGGCGCGATGCGGCCGATCGAGCTCGCGCAGCTCGCGGAGCGGCTCGGATACCACTCGCTGTGGTTCTCCGACCACGTCTGCATGGGCCGTGATCTCGGCGCGAAGCACACGGCGAACGAGTCCGGCACCCGCGCCTATCCGGAGCGTCCGGTGATGCTCGACGTCGTCGCGACGATCGGGGCGCTCGCCATGGTGACGGAGCGCGTGCGCCTCGCCCCGTCGGTGCTGATCGCGCCGTACCGGCATCCGCTCACGATCGCCCACCAGTTCGCGACCCTGGACGTCCTTTCCGGCGGGCGGCTGCTGATGACCGCAGGGTCCGGCTGGGATCCGCAGGAGTTCGCGGCGCTCGACGCCGACTTCGAGCACCGCGGAGCGGTCACCGAGGAGTGCGTCGAAATCTGGAAGCACGCCTGGACCGCGCCGTGGCTCGACTGGCACGGCCGGTTCTACGAGATCACGGACGTGTCGCTCGAGCCGAAGCCGGTGCAGAAGCCACACCCGCCGATCGTGTTCGGCGCCGTCACCGAGGCGGGCGCGCGACGCGCGGCGCGGACGAGCGACGGCCTCTACCCCATGTTCCTCGACTCCTACGCCGACCCCGGCCGCTTCGACCGGCTCCGCGAGGTCGCCCTGCGTGAGGGCGAGCGCGTCGGACGCGACCTCTCCGGCTTTCGCCTCTACGCGTTCGCGTCCGGTCTCGTGACCGATCCGATCGACGACCGCCGCAGGCGCACGCTGACCGGGAGCGCCGACCAGGTGCTCGGCGACCTGGAGCGCTTCGCCGCGCACGGGTACTCGCACCTGACGATGCATTTCGAGGTCGCCTCCGGAACGATCGAGGAGCTGTTCGAGATCGTCGAGCGGTTCGCGGCGGAAGTCCTGCCGGCGGCGGCCGCGCTCGAGGCGGCGCCGCTGCAGTGAAGCCGGCACGCTTCGACTACGTCGCGGCCGCGTCGAGCGACGAGGCGCTCGCGGCCCTGGCGAACAACGAGGCGAAGGTGCTCGCCGGCGGGCAGAGCCTCCTCCCGCTGCTGAACATGCGGCTCGCCCGCCCGTCCCTGCTCGTCGACGTCAACCGCGTCCCCGACCTCGACCGCGTGGAGCTGGACGCAAGCGTGCGCATCGGCGCCCTCGCGCGGCAGGCGGACGTACTCGCCTCGCCGGCCGCCGCGGCGGTGCCGGTGCTCGCCGCCGCGCTGCGGCACGTCGGGCATCCCGCCACCCGCAGCCGTGGGACGATCGGCGGCTCGCTTGCGCATGCAGACCCGGCCGCCGAGCTGCCCGCCGTCCTGCTCGCGCTCGACGGAGAGGTCGTGGCCCGGAGCAGGAGAGGCGAGCGCACGATCGGCGCCGAAGCCTTGTTCACGGGGCCGTTCACGACCGCCCTGCAGCCGGACGAGCTGCTGACCGAAGTCGTCCTGCCGCGAGAGGACTCGCGGCCGTTCGGCTTCGCTGAGCTGTCGCGCCGCCAAGGCGACTTCGCGCTCGCCGGCGCGATCGTGCTCCTCCGCCCCGCGCGGATCGTGCTCTTCGGCCTCGGCGGCGCGCCGGAGCGCGCGTTCGAGGCAGAGCGGGCGCTGGACGAGGACGCGCCGTCAGCCGAGGTCGCCGACGTCGCGACACGCGACCTCAGCCCGGTCGCCGACGTCCACGCCGACGGCGCGTACCGCCGCCGCGTCGCCGCGGTCCTCGTCCGCCGCGCGGTCGAGCAGGCAGGTACGCGTGGTTGAGGCCCGCACCGTGACGGTCTCCGTCGACGGCCGTTCGCGGACCGGCCTCGCCGAGCCGCGGCTCCTGCTCAGCGACTTCCTCCGGCGCGAGCTGGGCGTGACCGGCGTGCACGTCGGCTGCGAACAGGGCGGCTGCGGCGCCTGTACGGTCCTGCTCGACGGCCGACTCGCCCTCTCCTGCCTGACGCTCGCGGTGCAGGCGGACGGATCGAGGATCGACACCGTCGAAGGCCTCGGCCGCCACGGCGAGCTCCATCCCATCCAGCGAGCGTTCCAGGCCCGTCACGGGCTCCAGTGCGGTTTCTGCACGCCCGGCATGCTGCTGACGGCGCAGGTGCTGCTCGAGCAGACACCCGACCCGACGGACGCCGAGATTCGCGGCCACCTGTCGGGCAACGTCTGCCGCTGCACCGGGTACGCCGGCATAGTGGCGTCCGTGCGAGAGGCCGCGCGCCTGCTCCGGGAGGAGCCCTCATGAGCAGGCCGTTCCGGTACGTGGGTCGCAGCGTCCCGAGGCTCGAGGACCCGGAGCTCCTCTCCGGCCGGACCCGGTACCTGGACGACGTGCAGCTGCCGGGGACGCTGGAGGTGGCGTTCGTCCGCAGCCCGTACGCCCACGCCCGCCTCGTCGGGATCCGTGCCGACGCGGCGCGAACCCACGACGGCGTCGCACTCGTCGTGACGACTGACGAGCTCGGCGAGGCGCCGGAGATCGTCACCGGCTCGTCACGCCCGGAGGCGGGGACCCGGCGCCGGCCTCTCCTCCCGCGCGACCGGGTCCGCTACGTCGGCGAGCCGGTCGCCGCCGTCGTCGCCTCGTCCCGG
>JBKOVQ010000257.1:0-17592 GCA_046723985.1 Actinomycetota bacterium
CGACCCGACCGCCGGCATCTTGTTCTTCCCATTGCGGAGCAGCTGTTCGAGCGCCTTCGGGTCGGCGACGACCCCGTTTCCGACCAGCGTCGGCCCGTAGTCGCCCTGCCCCAACGAGCCGTGGCAGGTCGCGCAGACGCCGTCGAAGACCTCCTTCCCGACGACCTTGTTGTTCGCGCCCGTGTGCGCTGCCAGGAACTTCGCGTACTCGCCGGGCGTGACGACGACGACCCAGCCGGTCATGTGCGCGAGCTCCATACCGCACAGCTCGGCGCAGCGAACCTCGTAGTGTCCCGCCTTCTCCGCCTTGAACCAGGTGTGGTTGACGCGGCCGGGAATCGCGTCGATCTTTCCGCCGAGAGCGGGTACCCACCAGCTGTGGATCACGTCAGGCGAGACGACGGTGAGCTCGACCACACGGCCGACCGGCACGGCCATCCGCTGGAAGGCGACCTGGCCGTTCGGGTATCGGAACATCCAGTAGTACTGGTGGCCCTCGACCGTGATCTTCAGCGATCCGCCCGCTGCGTTCGCCGGCGGCACGTCCTTGATCGTCGGCAGCTTCACGAAGACGAAGGCGGCGATGCCGGCGAGGATCAGCACCGGGACGATCGTCGCTGCGGTCTCCAGCTTCGTGGCGCCGTGGATCTGTGGGCCCTCCTGCCCTTTGCCGCGGCGTCCGCGGCGGAACCGGACGACGAACAGGATCAGCGCACCCTCGACGAGCACGAAGATCACTCCGGTCACGATCAGGATCAGCCAGTACGTCTGGCGGATCGCGTTGGCGTTCGGCGATTCGGGCGTGACCGGCGCGAGCCCGGCGTCCGCCGCCGCTGTCGTCGCGGCGGCGAGCGCGAGCGTGAGCGCGGCGGGCAAGGCCAGGAACAGGCGGCACACGACGAGGGCATTCTATGGAGGTGACCGGGACGAGGGTGCAGCTGCCCCGGGGGGTACAGGGCGACTTCGAGGTGTACGTGAACGGGGTGCGGCAGCGAGAAGGCGCGGACTTCGTCCGCGAGGGCGGCGTGCTCGTCTTTACCCGTAAACTCGCGCACGAGGGGAAGCTCGGCTTCTGGCGCTGGACGTCGCTCTTCTTCGGCGTCGCGGGTACCTACCGCAAGCACGACAGCGTCGACATCGTCTACGAGGCCGCCGGCAGGCGAATCGTCCGAACAGGGTTACCCATCGAGCCGGTCGAACCGATAGAGAGCACGGAGAATCGATCTGAACAGACATGACGGCGAAACACCGACAGCCCAGGGTGATCGCGGCCGCGCTCGATCTCCAGCGGCGCAACTTCCTGATCCTGCTCGTCGCGGGGGCACTGGCGCTCGCCGCCGCGATGGGGCTGGCCGACATGGCCGGCTACAGCCGGCTCGTGGAGGCGGTCCAGGGCGTCGTCCCCACCTGGTTCGCCGTCTGCTTCGGCGGCCAGGTCGTTGCCTACCTCGGCTACGTGCTCGCCGTACGGGACGTCGCTCGCGTCGACGGCGGCCCGCTTCTCTCCTTCCGGCTCGCCATGAGGACGGTCGTGGCGGGCTTCGGGGTCTTCGCGGCCACCCACGCCGCCGGAGGGTTCTCGGTCGACTACTGGACGTTCCGCCGCTCCGGCCTGCGTCGACCCGAGGCAGTCGCCCGGGTGCTCGCGCTCGGAGCGCTCGAGTACGCGGTGCTCGCCCCGGCGGCGCTGATCTGCGCGGTCGTGCTCCTGTTCGGTACCGGTGGCCACGTCGAGCACGCGATGACCTACCCCTGGCTGGCCGTCGTGCCGGGCGTCCTCGCTGCCTTCTGGGTCAGCTCGCCGAAGCGCGCCGCGCGGCTCTCCGACCCGGGCAACGGCGGCCGCATCCGACAGTGGTTCGCACACCTGGTGGCCGGAATCGTCAAGCTGAGGCTCCTTCTCGGCTCGCCGCGTGGCCATGGTCTGGGCGTCGTCGGCGTCAGCCTGTACTGGCTCGGCGACATCGCCTGCCTGTGGGCGGCGCTGAAGATCTACAACGCCGAGATTTCCACGCCGGCGCTGATCCTCGCGTACGCGACCGGCTACATCGCCACCCGGCGCTCCCTCCCGGCCGGGGGCGCAGGTCTGGTCGAGGTGATGATGACGTTCGCGCTTGTGTGGGTCGGCCTGCCCCTCGCTCCGGCGCTCCTCGGCGTGGTCACGTACCGCGCATTCAGCTTCTGGCTGCCGGTGATCCCGGCGCTGGCCGCGCTGCCCGCCGTGAAGCGGATGCGCCATGACTTCCGCCGCGGCGAGAAGGCCTTCGACAAGACGTAGCGAGCCGTAACGACTGTGGTAGCCTCGGCGTTCCGATGCGGCGGCTCCTCCTCCTCGCGATCCCGCTGTCCGCGCTCGCGCTGACCGCGACGAGCACCGGCGGGAGCGCGACGAGCGCGTCTTGCACGAAGGCCGACCTGAAGACGGTCACGGGCGGGAAGCTCACCGTCGGCACGGACAACCCCGCATACCCGCCGTGGTTCGGCGGCACTCCGGCGAAGGGCTCGAAGTGGAAGCTCAGCGATCCGACCAGCGGCAAGGGTTTCGAGAGCGCGGTCGCCTACGCCGTCGCAAAGCAGCTCGGCTTCGCCCGCAACGAGGTCGTCTGGACGTACGTCCCCTTCTCGAGGTCGTACGCCCCCGGCTCGAAGTCGTTCGACTTCGACATCAACGAGATCTCCTACACCCCGCAGCGGGCGAAGGTGGTCGACTTCAGCAACTCGTACTACGACGTCAACCAGGCAGTCGTGGTCAACAAAGGCACGCCGATCGCGTCGGTCCGCTCGGTCGCCGGGCTGCGCAAGTTCAGGCTCGGCGTCCAGCTCGGGTCGACCAGCTACAACGCCATCGTCGACGTGATCAAGCCGGCGCAGAAGCCGCGGGTCTACGACACGAACGACAAGGCGGTGTTCGCGCTCAAGAGCAAGCAGATCGATGCCATCGTCGTCGACCTGCCGACCGCGTTCTACGTCACCGCTGTGCAGGTGCCGAACGGGAAGATCCTCGGCCAGCTCCAGTCGAAGACCGGCGAGCACTTCGGCATGGTGCTGAAGAAGGGAAGCCCGCTGACCGCGTGCGTGAACCAGGCGCTCGCGAAGCTGAAGGCGAACGGCACCCTCCAGCGCATCCAGGCGCTCTGGCTGGCCAAGGTCGCCGGCGCTCCCGTCCTGAAGTAGCGCCTCGATGAGCGCTCGCGGGCGAGGCGAGGGCCGCCGCGGCGTCGTCATCGCCGTCGTCAGTACGGTCGTCGTCTTCACGGCGCTCGGCTTCGCGATCGTCAACGCGCCCGGCTGGCCCGAGGTCAAGGCCCAGTTCTTCGACTGGTCCGAGTTCAAAGCCACGTTCCCCGGCGTCCTCCGCGCCTTCTGGCTGAACGTGAAGCTCTTCTGCATCGCCGAGGTGTTCATCTTGCCCCTAGCGTTGCTGCTCGCGATCGTGCGGAGCCTGCCGGGGCCGGTCTTCTTCCCGCTCCGCGTCCTGGCGATCGCGTACACGGACTTCTTCCGCGGGGTGCCGACGATTCTGGTGATCGTCACGCTGGGCTTCGGCGCCCCGGCGCTCCAGCTCCAGGGCGTTCCGCAGTCGACGACCTTCTGGGGCGTCGTCTCGCTCGTGCTCGTCTACACCGCGTACGTGTCGGAGGTCTATCGCGCCGGGATCGAATCGGTGCATCCGAGCCAGAGCGCTGCGGCGCGCTCGCTCGGCCTCAACCATCTGCAGTCCGTCTGGTACGTCGTCGTCCCCCAGGCGGTGCGCCGCGTGATTCCGCCGCTCCTCAACGACTTCATCGGCTTGCAGAAGGACACGGCGCTGGTCGGCATCCTCGGCGCTATCGAGGCCTTCAAGCAGACGCAGATCGACCAGGCGGCATCGTTCAACTTCACGTCGAGCGTGTGCGCCGCGGTGCTGTTCGTCGCGATCACGATTCCGCTGGCTCGGTTCACGGACTGGCTCGTTGCGCGCGACCGCCGCCGGCAGTTCGCAGGCGCGCCGGCGTGACGGAAGCCGGAGCGACCGCTCTTCGCCTCGAGAACGTTCACAAGTCGTTCGGCAAGACCGAGGTCCTGCGCGGCATCGATCTGACCGTCGAGGAGCACCAGGTCGTCTGTCTGATCGGCGCCTCGGGGTCCGGCAAGTCCACGCTCCTGCGGTGCGTCAACCTGCTCGAGCCGATCGACGAGGGCCGGATCCTCGTCGACGGCCGCGACATCACCGAGCCCGGGGTGGACGTCAACGAGGTGCGGAAGAGCATCGGGATCGTCTTCCAGGCCTTCAACCTCTTCCCGCACATGAGCGTGCTTCGGAACGTGACGCTCGGTCCGCGCAAGGCGCTCAGCCTCTCACGCGCGCAGGCCGAAGCGGAGGCGCTCGAGCTGCTCGGGCGCTTCGGGCTCGCCGACCGGCGGGGCGATTACCCCGATCGCCTGTCCGGCGGCCAGCAGCAGCGCGTCGCGATCCTCCGCGCGCTGGCGATGAAGCCGAAGCTGCTGCTCCTCGACGAGGTGACGAGCGCGCTCGACCCCGAGCTCGTCAGCGAGGTTCTCCAGCTGATCCGCGAGCTCGCGGAGGGAGGGATGACGATGGTGGTGGCGACGCACGAGATGGGCTTCGCCCGCGACATCGCCGACCGGGTCTGCTTCCTCGACGCGGGCTCGATCCTCGAGGAAGGGGCGCCCGAGCAGATCTTCACGCAGCCTCGTGAGCCGCGGACGCAGCAGTTCCTTGCGCGAATCGTCGCAGCCGGGCGGCTGTAGCGCCGAGCTACCGCGCGAGCGTGACCTTCGAGAGACCGCGCGGCTTGTCCGGGTCGAGCCCTTTCGCCCGCGCGACCGCGCCCGCGAAGAGCTGGCCTGGCACCACCGAAAGGAGTGGAGCGAGCAGCGCCAGCCGCGGCTTCGGCACCGGGACGAGGTAGCTGGTGTTGCCAAGAGCCGCGGCCGCGGTGCCGCTCGCGACCAGCGTCGCGCCGGCGATCCGCGCCCGCTCGGTCGCGTCGACGACGGCGCCGAGCGCCTCGTCCTCGTCGGCGATCGACCAGACCGGGAACAGCGGGTCGAGCGCGGCGACCGGACCGTGGGCCAGGTCGGTCGCGGTCAGCGGCTCCGCCGCGATCTGACAGGTCTCGAGCAGCTTCAGCGCGATCTCACGGGCGGTCGCGAACTCGGGTCCGCGGCCGATCACGAACATCCGGGCGACCGACGCGAAGGGGACGGCGATGGAGGACGCCAGCCGCTCGAACTCCGGGAGATGCCCCTCGAGCTGGTCGGCCGCCGCCTCGAGCAACCCGGCCAGCTCGTCGCAACGACCGGCGAGGCAGCCGGCGAGGAGGGCGAGCGCTGCCAGCTGGTTCGAGTAGGTCTTGGTCGCCGCCACCGCGAACTCCGAGCCCGCGGCGAGGGGGAGCACCGCCTCGGCCGCACGTGCGAGTTCGGAGTCGGGCTCGTTCGTGACCGCGATCGTGAACGCGCCGCCGCGACGCGCGCGCTCGACGTACTCGAGCACGTCCGGTGTCCGTCCCGACTGCGACAACGCGACCACCGTCGAGCGGCTCAGGTCGAGCTTCGCGCCGTAGTAGACGAGGAGGCTGATCGAGTCGCGGGTCGCGGTGAGGCCGGGGAGCAGGCCGAAGGCGTAGACGCCGAAGGACGCAGCGTTGTCGGACGATCCGTGGCCGACCATCCGGACGACTCCCGGCCCGCGCCGGGTGGCCGCGTCGGCGACGGCAGCGAACTCTGCCCGGTGCTCGAGGAGACGACGGAGGGCGGCGGGCTGCTCCCGGATCTCCGCGAGGTACTGGGCTCCGGGCAGCGCCGTCACAGGCTCAGGCTGCGACACGCGACTCTCCTTCGACGAGGACGCGCTGGATCTCCAGCTCCTCGCTGAGGACGACGATGTCCGCCGGCGCGCCGCCCTCGATCCGGCCGACGTCCGCGCCGACCACGCGCGCGGGCACGGCGGTGGCGGCGTCGAGCGCCGCCTCGAGCGGGACGCCGAGCGCGTGGAGGTTCCGCACTGCTTCGATCATCGTCAGCACGCTTCCGGCGAGGACACCGTCGCCGTCGCGGCGCACGACGCCGTCGCGCACCTCGACCGCAACGTCCCCGAGCCGGTACGAGCCGTCCCCGCTGACCCCGGCCGCGGCGACCGCGTCGGTGACCAGCGCCAGCCGCCCTCCGGCCGCGCGCCAGACGAGCCGCACGGTGTCGGGGGCGAGATGGACCCCGTCGAGGATGATCTGCACGATCACGTCCGGCCGGGCGAGCGCCACTCCCGCCACGCCCGGGTCGCGGTGGTTGAACGGCCGCATCGCGTTGAACAGATGCGTGACCGTGCCGACGCCGCGGTCGAAGGCGGCGTTCGCCTCGTCGGCGTTTGCGTCGCTGTGCCCGACCGAGACGACGATCCCGCGCGCGACGAGCAGGTCGACGAGGTCGAGCGCCCCGGGCAGCTCGGGGGCGAGCGTGTACAGCCGGACCGGACCTGCCGCGAGCAGGCGCTCGAGCAGGCCGAGGTCCGGATCACGCCGTGCAGAGGGAGGATGCGTCCCGAGCCGCCGGGGCGAGAGGAAGGGGCCTTCGACGTGCGCGCCGAGGATGCGCGGGCCGCGGCCGCCCTCGACGATCTCGGACAGCGCGGCGATCAGGCGATCCTCCGGCGCGGTGATCAGCGTCGGCAGGTAGGCGGTGACGCCGGTCTCCAGCAGTCCTTCGCCGGCGCGCGCATAGCCTTCGGCGTCCGCGTCGAGGAAGTCGACACCGCCGAAGCCGTTCACCTGGAGGTCGACGAAACCGGGGGAGGCGATGCCGCGGCCGTTCGACGAGGCGAGGCCGTACGCCAGGACGACCCCATCGGCGATCTCGACGTCGCCGGGAACGAGGACGCCGTCGACCAGCGCCGCGCGGACGCCGAGCCTCATCGGCCGGTCTCCGGTCGATGAGGTGGGGAGGGGGCCGGGGGAAACCGGGAGGTTCCCACAGCTGAAATCGGCCTCTGAAAGAAGGTGGCTCGCGGGGGAAACATGGTTTCCCCCGCGGGAGAGAGCCGAAGGCGAACGACCCTCACGGCTCGACCGTCCCCCGCACGACTCCGCCGGCATCCGCGAGGCGACGCCGCGCCTCTTCGGGGTCGGTTCCGGTGAGGAGCGACACGATCGCGACCTTCGGGTCGCCGTCCGAGCGGGCGAGCGCGTCGGCGGCTTCCTCCCCCGACACTCCGGTCGCGTGCTGGACGATCGAGCGGGCGCGGGCGCGGAGTTTCTCGTTCGAGGGGACGAGGTCGACCATCAGGTTCCCGAAGGTCTTGCCGAGCCTGATCATCGAGATCGTGGAGACCATGTTCAGGACGAGCTTCTGGGCGGTGCCCGCCTTGAGGCGGGTGGAGCCGCTGAGCACCTCCGGCCCGACCGGGACGCACACCTCGCGATCGGCGATCGAGGCGAGCTCCGAGTCCTCGACGCAGACGACGCAGCCCGTCAACGCGCCGCGGTCGCCCGCGGCCTCGAGCGCTGCGCGGACGTACGGCGAGCGCCCGCTGGCGCTGACGCCCACGACCGCGTCGCTCTCCCCGAGCGCGAGCCGCGCGATGTCGGCGCGACCGGCTTCATCGTCGTCCTCGGCCGCCTCCTGTTCGAGGGCCGACGTTGCAGCCTCCCCGGCGACGAGCGCGACGACCCGGCCCGGCTCGACCGAGAAGGTCGTCTCGCACTCCGCTGCGTCGAGCGCGGCCAGCCGGCCCGACGTCCCGGCGCCGACGTAGACGAGCCGGCCGCCCAGCGCGAGGCGGGCGGCGACATCGTCGACCAGGGCTGCGATCGACGGCGCCGCGTCGGCGACCGCCGCCGGCACCGTGGCGTCCTCGGCGTTCATCAGCTCGACGAGCTCGACGGTCGAGCGGAGATCCAGATCCGCGCCGGCAGCGTCGCGTGCTTCCGTGCCGAGACGGTCGAACGCGGTCATCGGTGCCAGTGTACGCAGACTTCGCGCAGGTGGTCAATACCATTTTGGTGAATTTGGTTGAAATCTTCGTTGACTTGCTGCGGAGCCTGCAATGTGGTCTTGACCACCAGGCGGGATGCAGTACGATGCGGGGCCGATGAGCGTCACGGCCACCAAGCAGTCCGAGGCCCGTGAACGGGTGCTCGCGCTGATCGAGCAGCTCGGAATCGGCGATGCGATCCCGTCCGAGCGGCAACTCTCGGCCGACCTGGGCATGTCACGCCTGACCGTGCGGGCCGCGCTCGACGACCTCGTCCGGGACGGCTACCTCGTGCGGAAGCGGGGGAGCGGGACCTTCGTCAGCGAGCCGAAGATCGCTCAGGAGCTGACGATGACCTCGTTCACCGAGGACATGCGCCGGCGTGGGATGGTCCCCGGCAGCCGGACGCTGGAGCTCCGTACGACCACTGCAGGCCCGTGGCTGGGCCGGATCCTCCACGTCTCTCCCTCGGAGCCGATCGTGGTCGTCAAGCGGCTCAGGCTTGCGGACGACGAGACGATGGCGATCGAGACCCTGCACGTGCGGGGGTCGCTCGTCCCGGGCCTGTCGGCGGGCGATCTCGAGAGCCACTCCTTCTACACGCTGCTCAGCGAGCGGTACGGCATCGACATCGTCGGCGGCCGGCAGACGATCGAGCCCACGGTGACGGATGAGGAGGAGTCGGCGGTGCTCGGCGTCCCGCTTCATTCGCCCGCGTTCCTCTTCGAGCGGACGACTAACTCCCGGAGCGGTGAGATCGTCGAATACGTTCGATCGCTCTATCGCGGCGACCGGTACCGGCTCGTGACCGAGCTGAACCGCGTTCCGGTGCGGCGCTAGACCGGTCAATACCAACCTTCGTAACTTCGACCGACCCCGACCGAAGGAAATCCTTTCGTTGAGCCATTCACGGTGAGCGATTTGGGAAAGTGGTCTTGACAAGCACCCACGATCTGTGCGAATCTCGCGCCGTGACCAAGTGGTCTGAACCAATCAGACGGGCCAAGACGCGTCCCTCCCGCCATGGTCACGCGGGCTCGGGAGCGGGCGAGGGCCGTCCCTCCAGGATGGGAGATCTTCGATGAAGGCACGCATCATTGGCGCTGCCGTTCTCGCCGCGGTCCTGTCTGTTGCCGTTGCGACGAGCGCGACCGGCGCCACCAAGCGGTCGACCGCCAGCATCACGGTCTGGCTCCAGGTCGACGCGCAGTCGGGCTGGCCGGGCGTGGTCGCGGCCGCGAACGCGGCGCTCGAGAAGCAGCACCCGGGCGTCAGCGTGAACGTGCAGTACCAGAACTGGACCACGCACCTCGCCAAGTTCGACGCCACGCTCGCGGGCGGCAACGCGCCTGACGTCGTCGAGATGGGGAACACCGAGATGACGAAGTACATGGCTGCAGGGGCGTTCCAGGACCTGAGCTCGGCCAAGTCCTCGTTCGACAACTCGAGCAACTGGCTCGCGGGGCTGGCCGCGTCCGGCCGGTACAACGGCAAGCTATACGGCGTCCCGTACTACGCGGGCTCGCGCGTCGTCACGTACCGGACAGACCAGTTCAAGCAGGCTGGGATCGGCACCGCACCCAAGAGCCTCGCGCAGTTCTCGGCCGACGTCGGCAAGCTGAACAAGAAGTTCGGCAAGAAGGGCTACTCCGCCGTCTACATCGCCGGCACCGACTGGTATTCCGGCATGGGCTTCGTCTTCGACTACGGCGGGAAGATCGCCGCGCAGGTCAGCGGCAAGTGGAAGGGCCTTCTCGAGTCGCCGAAGTCGATCGCCGGCCTGACCGCGTTCAAGAAGTTCTTCCTCGCCGCCTCGAAGGCCAGCAAGACGACCGACGAGATCCACCCGAACCCGTATAGCGTGTACGCGGACGGGAACGCGGGCTCGATGATCGGCCCCGCCTGGTTCACGTGCTGTGTCGGCGACAAGTACAAGAAGTCGACAGGGCAGTTCGTGATGCCGAGCCATGAGGCGGGCAAGTCGATGCCCGGCTTCCTCGGCGGCTCCGACCTGGCTGTGCCGGTCGGCGCCAACAAGGCACTGGCGACCGAATGGATCGCCGCGTTCACGAGCACGGCCGCGGAGAAGGGCATCCAGGCAGCCGGAAACGTCCCGAACGCGACCAACCTTCTGAACCTCCAGAAGATCGGCGAGCGCGCGGCGCTTCGCAGCTGGTTCGTCCCCGCCGCGAAGAACTGGGTCAACGTCGAGAACGGGAATATCCTCCGCACGATGCTGAGCCAGATCCTGACCGGCAAGCTCACCGTCCAGCAGGCGGCCGCAACGGCGGACAACAACATCGAGTACACCCTCAACGCATCGTAGGAAGCGAATGACGCGGGACGCCGAAGTCGCTGTCCCGTCCGACGCGGCGGTCGCCGCCGGGGCGAGATCCCTTCCGCCCCGGCGGGGCCGCCGTCGCTCGTTGGCGCCCTACGGTCTGATCCTGCCCGTGGCTGCCGCGGTCGTACTGCTGCTCGGCTACCCGATCTACAAGCTCGTCCGGATCTCGTTCGAGCAGTACGGGCTCTTCGAGCTGATCCAGCACAAGGGCCACTGGATCGGGCTGGACAACTACCGGTCGGTGCTCGGCGACCACGTGTTCTGGGACACGGTCGTCCGCACGATCGTCTTCACGATCGTGAACGTCGGGTTGACGATCGTTCTCGGGACGCTGATCGCGCTGCTCCTTCCCCGCATCAGCGCTTGGGTGCGGGTGACGCTCCTGACCGGGCTCGTGCTCGTCTGGGCGATGCCGGTCGTCGTCGCCGTGCAGGTCTTCTACTGGATGACGAACTTCGAGAACGGCGTCCTCAACTACCTCGCCGCCGAGCTGCACCTGGTCGGTGCGAACCACGACTGGTACGGGACCTCGACCTCCAGCCTCGCGATGGTCACGCTGCTGATCGTCTGGGGCGCCCTGCCGTTCATCGTCGTCAGCGTGTATGCGGGCCTCGCCCAGGTGCCGCACGAGCTGGTCGAGGCTGCGAGGGTCGACGGTGCCGGGCCGGTTCGGATCTTCCGCGACGTCACCTTCCCGATCCTCAAGCCGATCCTTCTGATCCTGACCAGCCTTTCGATCATCTGGGACTTCGGCGTCTTTGCCCAGCCGTATCTGCTCATCGGCGCGTCGCACGTCGATGCGACCAACTACCTGATGGGCGTTTACGTGTTCATCAAGGGCTACGGCGACCACGACTTCGGCCGCGGCGCCGCGATCTCGCTGCTGATGCTGCTCATGGTCGCCGGGATGAGCGTCTTCTACGTCCGCCAGATGATCAAGACGAGCAACGTGAAGTGAGCGCCGCGGCGGCACCTCGTCGCAAGCGCCGTCGGCCTAACAGCCGCTGGGGGTGGAACCTTCTGGCGCTCGCGATCTTCGTCGTCATGATCTTTCCCGTCTACTGGATGTTCGCGACGGCGTTCAAGTCGACGGACGACATCAACCGCCTGACGCCGACCTGGTTCCCGAACCACCCGACCCTGCAGCACTTCCGCGACGCCATGGACCGGCCGTACTTCTGGAGCTCGGTCGTGAACAGCGTGATCATCGTCTCGATCACGGTCGCGATCTCGATCACGCTCGCCCTCCTGGCCGCGGTCGCGCTTTCCAAGTTCCGCTTCACCGGCCGCGAGGTGTTCATCGTGCTGCTGATCGGGATCCAGATGCTCCCGCAGGTCGGTCTGATCATCCCGCTCTACGTCGTTCTCGCCCGCTACCAGCTGACGAAGAACCAGTACGTCCTGATCGGCGTGATCATCACCTACATGACGTTCGCGCTGCCGTTCGCGGTCTGGATGCTCCGCGGGTTCCTCGTGAACATCCCCAAGGAGCTCGAGGAGGCTGCGATGGTCGACGGCTCCAGCCGCCTCGGGGCCTTCTTCCGGATCCTGCTCCCGTTGGTGGCGCCGGGCCTCGTCGCGACCTCGGTCTTCGTCTTCATCACCAGCTGGAACGAGTTCATCTTCGCGTACGTCCTGCTCAACGACCAGTCGAAGCAGACGATCACGGTCTGGCTCTCGTCCTTTTACGGCACCAGCCGCCAGGTCGACTGGGGCGGCCTGATGGCGGGCTCGATCCTCGCCGCGATCCCGGTTCTGATCTTCTTCGGGTTCGTGCAGAGAAAGATCGCATTCGGTCTAACCTCGGGGGCGGTGAAGGGCTGATGGCGGAGATCGTCCTCGACCGTGTCACCAAGGAGTTCGACAACGGCTTCGTCGCGATCGACGACGTCTCGCTGACCGTCGGCGACGGCGAGTTCATCGTTCTGGTCGGGCCGTCCGGATGCGGCAAGTCGACGCTGCTGCGGATGATCGCCGGGCTCGAGGAGGTGACCGCCGGAACCGTCTCCATCGGCGGCACCGACGTCACCGAGCTGGCGCCGCGCCACCGCGACATCGCGATGGTGTTCCAGAACTACGCGCTCTACCCGCACATGGACGTCCGCAAGAACCTCGGGTACGGGTTGAAGGTGCGCAAGACGCCGCACGCCGAGATCGAGCGCCGTGTGGAGCAGGTCGCGGACCTGCTCGGGCTCGAGAAGCTGCTCGACCGGAAGCCGGCCGCGCTCTCCGGCGGCCAGCGGCAGCGGGTGGCGATGGGCCGCGCGATCGTGCGCGAGCCGGCCGCCTTCCTGATGGACGAGCCGCTCTCCAACCTCGACGCGAAGCTGCGCGTGACGATGCGGTCGGAGCTCTCGCGGCTGCACGACCGGCTCGGCGTGACGACGATCTACGTCACGCACGACCAGATCGAGGCGATGACGCTCGGCCAGCGGGTCGCAGTCCTCCGCGACGGCGTGATCCAGCAGGTCGACGCGCCGCAGGCCCTCTACGCCGAGCCGGACAACCTGTTCGTCGCCGCGTTCATCGGCTCGCCGGCGATGAACCTCGTCGAGGCGACCGTCACGGACGGGCACATCTCGTTCGCCGGCTGGGAGCTACCGCTCGATCCGAGCCGGCGGCCGTCGCGGGACGGCCCGGTGATCCTCGGCATCCGCCCGGAGAGCTTCGAGGACGCTGCACAGGCCGACGGCGGTCTGCCGGCTGTCGACGTCGACGTAGCCGTCCTCGAGGAGCTCGGCTCCGACTCGCACGTGATCTTCCCGATCGACGCACCGCGGGTCGAGGCGGAGGAGCTGCGCGCGGCGGCCGACAACGAGGAGGACGCACTGCTCGCCGACGACCAGTCGCTCTGGAACGCGCGGGTGTCGTCGAAGACCGAGGCCGAGCCGGGGCGACGCCTCAGGCTGGCGGTCGACCCGGCGGAGCTGTACTTCTTCGACCCCGACACGGGAGCGAGCCTGACGGTGGGGGCGCCGGCCGCCGCCGCGGTCGGCTGAGGTGGGCCCGGCGGTGATCCCGAAGCCGGTGTCGATGACACCGGGCTCCGGCGCGTTCGTCGTCCGGGCGTCGTCGAACGTTTCCGTGACGCCGTCGACGCCCGAGACGCGTCGGGTGGCCGCTGTTCTGGCGCGGATGCTCGGGACGAAGGTCGTGATGGGCGCGGCGCCGATCCAGCTGGAGTTGGGCGGCAGTCCGCAGCTTGGCGACGAGGGTTACGAGCTGACGGTCACGCCGAGGACGGTCCGGCTCGCCGCTCCGCGACCGGCCGGCCTGCTCCACGGCGTCCAGACCCTGCGCCAGCTCCTGCCCGTGCAGGGGTCACGGCGGATCGGCTCCGTCCACATCCGCGACCGACCGCGCTTCGCCTGGCGCGGCGCGATGCTCGACGTCGCGCGCCACTTCCGGTCGGTGCGGGACGTGAAGCGGTTCGTCGACCTGATGGCGCTCTACAAGCTGAACCGGCTGCACCTCCATCTGTCTGACGACCAGGGCTGGCGGATCGCGATCGACAAGTGGCCACGGCTCGCCCTCCACGGCGGCAGCACGGAGGTCGGCGGCGGGAAGGGCGGCTACTACACCCAGGCCCAGTACCGGGACATCGTCCGCTACGCCGCGCAGCGGTACATCGACGTCGTTCCCGAGATCGACATGCCCGGGCACACGCACGCCGCGCTCTCCTCCTATCCGCAGCTCACCTGCGACGGCAAGCCCTCGCCGCTCTACACCGGCATCGACGTCGGCTTCAGCTCGCTCTGCATCGCCAAGCCGGTGACCTACGACTTCGTCTCCGACGTGATCGCTGAGCTCGCCCGGCTGACCCCGGGGCCGTGGATCCACATCGGCGGTGACGAGGCGGCCGCTACCAGGCCGGCGGACTACGACCGCTTCGTCCAGAGGGTGCAGCGGATCGTCGAGGGACACGGGAAGCGGATGATCGCCTGGGAGGAGGTCGGACGGGCGAAGCTCGACGGCCCGACGATCGTCCAGCACTGGAACACCGACCCGGCGAAGACGGCCCTGGCGGCACGGGCGGTGAAGCAGGGCGCGAAGGTGATCATGTCCCCGGCCGAGCACGCCTACCTCGACATGAAGTACGACCCGTCCACCCCGCTCGGCCTCAGGTGGGCCGGGTACACGAACGTGCAGGACGCGTACGCATGGGATCCCGCGCGGCAGGTGCCGGGTGTGGGGGCGAAGGATGTCCTGGGCGTCGAAGCACCGCTCTGGAGCGAGACCGTGCAGTCGATCCGTGACGCCGAGTTCCTCGCCTTCCCGCGCCTGATCGGGATCGCCGAGATCGGTTGGTCTCCCGCGCGCGGCCGGAGCTGGCGCGAGTACCGCCTGCGGCTGGGTGCCCAGGCGCCGCTGCTCGACGGGCTCCGGGTGAACTTCTACCGTTCGCCCGAGGTGCCCTGGCGCTGACGCCGTAACGGAACCGTCACAGGACCGCGCCGGAAGTCGAAAGGACACTTTCGGAGGCGGCGGCCCGCCGGTACCTCTGGGACGACCCACGTCCCCTTCCCGAACGGAGCCGCCCATGAACAGGATTCGCCTGCTCGTCGCCCTCGCCTTCGCCGCGCTGCTCGCGGCCGCGCCCGCCTCGCCCATCGCCTCATCGGGCGTCGTCGTCAGCCAGGTCTACGCCGGCGGCGGTAACTCGGAGGCGAGCTTCACGAACGACTACGTCGAGCTCTTCAACGCCGGCTCGGCCGCCGTCACGATCGACGGCTGGACGGTCCAGTACGCCTCGGCAGCCGGCTCGACGTGGCAGACCACCGCGGTCAGCGGGTCGATCCCGTCCGGCGGGTACTTCCTCGTCCAGTTCGCATCGGGTGGATCGGTCGGAGCAGGGCTGCCTACGCCCGACGCGACCGGCACCAGCAACCCGGCAGTCTCCGGCGGCAAGGTCGCGGTCGTCACCGACGCGACGGCGCTCAGCTGCGGGGGGTCGGCGGGAAGCTGCTCGTCGGTCGGCAGCATCGCCGACCTCGTCGGGTACGGCTCGGCGGCCGACCATGAGGGCGCCGCGGCCGCACCCGCGCTGAGCAGTTCCACCGCCGCCGTGCGTGCGGACAACGGCTGCACCGACACCGACTCGAACGCCGACGACTTCACTGCCGGGACGCCGACGCCGCGAAGCTCCTCCTCGCCCGCGACGCCATGCGGCTCCGCCCCGCCGCCCCCATCGGGAGGCGGCGTGAGCTCTTCCGCGACGGTCGACGTCGACGTCCAGCCGGTCCTCTCGCTGGCGCTCGAACAGCCTGCTCTGAGCTTCGGCAACGCGTTCTCGGGCGACACGCCGGCCGCCGTCTCCGAGCGCGTCACGGTGGTCAGCAACAACGCCGCCGGCTACGCGCTCACCATCCACCGCACCGCCTTCGCCCCTGCCGACCTGCCGCTCGGGATCGCGGGCACGGCGCCCGCCGGCGGCACGCTCGGCCCCGCGCTCGTCGGCGGTGCGCGTCCGTCGATCCCGATCGCCCCCGCCGCCGACCTGCTCGTCGGCACCAGCTCGGGGCAGAGCGCAGCGGGCGGCGACGCCTGGCCGACGACGATCGGCTTCACCGCGCCGCTCCCCGTGGTCGCGCCCGGACGCTACTCGGCGACGATCACCTACACGCTGATCGGCCGGTGAGGCTCGCTGCGGCCCTCACCGCCGTCTCGGTCCTGGCCGCCTCCGCTGCTGCGGGGGCGGCCAGGCCTCGAGTCGCGCTGATCGCCTCGCCGGCACACGTTGCGCTCGCGGGCGCGGCCAAGGCTCCCCTCGCGGTAACGAACTCCGGCGCCGACCCGGTGGTCGTCGACGTCGCGCGCGCCGGCTTCACACTCGACCTGCGGGGCCGACCACGGGTAGCGTCGCGCCGACCGACCTGGCTGACCGTCGCTCCCCGGCAACTCGCGCTCGCTCCGGGGGCAACCGCCACCCTGACGGTGTCCTCCCACCTTTCCTCGCGGGCCGAAGCGGGCGACCATTCGGAGCTCGTGTTGCTGACGACCCGATCGCCGACCACCCGCGGCCTGCCGGTCCGCGTACGTCTCGGCGTGGTCGTGGTCGTCCGCGCCCCCGGCAAGATCATCCGCCGGATCGCCGTCGTCCGGATCAGCGCGCGACGCTCCGGTCGGACGCGGGTGATCGGTCTGATCCTTGCCAACCGGGGAAACGTCACCGAGACCGTCGGCGGCAGCTGTGCCCTGGTCTGGCTTCATCGGCGTGGTCGGATCCTGGCGCGGCTACGGGCGCCGGAGCGGCGGATCCTGCCGCACACGTCCGGCCTCGTCGAGCTCACCTACCCCGGCCGAGCGCGGGGCCGCGTCCTCGTCCGGATCGTCCCGCCCGCGAAGCCCGGCTGTCCTCACGTGCGCTCGCGCGAGCTTGCCGTGACGCTCTGAGCCCGGCCCGCCGCTCGCTATCGTGGCGTCGGCGCGCCCCCGTAGCTCAGTGGATAGAGCAGCGGTTTCCTAAACCGCGTGCGCAAGTTCGATTCTTGCCGGGGGCATTCCCGTTAGCAGAGCCGAATCGACCGAAAAACCCCGCAAAATCGGCCAATTCGGTGCTCGCGCTACCTCCTACCGACTCGTACCGGCCCGACCCGTTTCAGCCCCTACGAGGTGCTACTCGGCTGAACGCGCCCGCACGTGCGCGGAGCCGCAGACGTTCTGCGCCTCCTCACTCACCGAGGCACCGGGGGCACGCACAGGCGTGTCCGGCCGACCAGCCCGCTGACCGGCGCCGGAAGAGCTCCGGCGCCGGTCGTTCTGGCCTGGTTACCAGGGGCTGTCGAAGGTGTGGCAGATGTAGTAATCCCAGCCGAACCGCGGGCCGAGGTAGCTCCACTCGTAGAGCGGCGGACTGCGCGTCTCGCCGGGCGGGCCGCCGGGCGGGTCGGTCGGACAGGGCTGGTTGTGGAAGTGGTCGGCCCGAAGCATGTGCTCGGTGCCGAGGAACGGCGCCTCCTCCGCGTTCACGTCCGGAGTTGCGAAGGCGACGAGCAGTGCGCTCACGGCCGTCCCCGCGACCACTGCCGCCAGTTGACCGGGTGGGAAACAGTGGACGTTCGGGTTGCCCGGGAAGAAAGGTGCGGGGTTGAGGCAGTCCCAGCCAGCCCGCTGGAGCTGGGCCGGGCTGCGTCCTCCGCCCGATGCGGTTGCCGTAAGAGCGAGGGTCGCGGCCCCGACGACCGCGAGAGCAATGAGCACGTAGCGCATGAGTTCCTCCTTTCGCACCTAGCCGCTGACCTCGGGGAGGCGGTGTTCCAGATTGACTGCGGACGAC
>JBKOVQ010000037.1:0-2778 GCA_046723985.1 Actinomycetota bacterium
AGCTACAGACCGGGAAGGCCGAGGCCGCCCAGGGAGCCGCCGAGCTTCGACTCCGCCAGTGCTTGCGCTGCGCGCAGCGCTTCGTTCACCGCTGCGAGCACCGTGTCCTCGAGCAACTCCGCGTCGTCCGGGTCGATCGCCTTCGGATCGATCTTGATCTCCTGGATGACGCCGGTCCCGGTCGCCTTGACGGTGACCAGGCCGCCGCCGGCGGAGGCCTCGACCGTCTCGTTCGCGAGCTGCTCCTGCGCGCGGGCCATCTGTGCCTGCATCTCCTGCGCCTGCCGCATCAGCTGGTTCATGTCGAAGCCCTTTGCCATTAATCCTCCACTTCCCGAGCATCGAACGTCTCCTTGACCAGCGCGACGAGATCTTCCTCGGTCGCGGGCTCCTGCTCGTCGGGTTCGGGATCCCCGTTCTCGCCCGTTGCGAACTCGAGCCGCAGCTTGCGCCCGGTCACCTCGTAGAGGGCCTCCACGAGCAGGGCAGCGTACTTGTCCTCCGCGAGGCCGCGGTGGAAGGAGTTGGACGGCGGGAACTCGAGCCTGAGGGTGTCGTCTTCGAGTGCGACCGGCCGTGCCTCACCGAAGACCGGCGCGGCTGGAATCGAGCGTCGCTCGATCGCGGGCAGCACAGACCGCTGCCAGGCCTCGCGGAGCTGCTCGAGCTCGAGCGACGGAGGCTCGGCGGAAGCAGGCGTCTCTACGGGGACAGACCCCTCGGGGCCTGTCCCTACGGGAGGAGGGGACGGCGCTCCGCCGCGCTGCTCCAGGAGCTCGAGCCGGTAGGCCATCGATTCGGCGGAGAGGTCCGCGCCCGGTCGCGTCACCTTCACGAGCGCGAGCTCGAACGGGAGGCGGGGATCGCCGCCCTGGCGCATGTCCTCGACCGCGACCGCGAGCAGGTCGCAGAGGCGGAGCACGGTCGCTTCTGGAAGCTGGTTCGCCTGCGCCCGCAGGCGCTCGCGCGTTTCCTCGGTGACGGGCAGAGACTCGGGCACCTCGCCGAGGTGGTGGACGAGCATCAGGTGGCGGAGGTGCTCGAGCAGGTCGGTGACGACCCGGCCGATGTCCTGGCCCTGCTCGGAGAGTTCCTCGACGAAGGTCAGCGCGCCGGCGGTGTCGCGGTCGACGATCAGGTCGCAGAGCCGGAAGAGCGCCTCCTCCTCGACGGCGCCGAGCATCTGGAGGACCTCCTGCACGGTGATGTTCCCCTCGGTGGCGGCGGCGAGCTGGTCGAGCGTCGACTCGGCGTCGCGGTAGGCGCCGCGGGCGCTTCGCGCAATCAGCGACAGCGCGGCGTCGGGCACGTCGATCTGCTCTCCGTCGGCGATTCGTCTGAGCTTGCGGACCATGTCCGGCAGCCGCGGCCGGGAGAAGACAAAGGTCTGGCACCGGGAGCGCACAGTCGGGAGCACCTTCGCGAGCTCGGTCGTGCAGAAGACGAACACGAGGTGGGGCGGGGGCTCCTCGATCAGCTTCAGCAACGCCTGCCACGCAGCGTCCGTCAACTGGTGGGCCTCGTCGAGGATGTAGACCTTGTAGCGCCCGGCGGGCTGGAGCATCGCCTTTTCGCGGATGTCGCGGACGTCGTCGATCCCGCGCTGGGAGGCGGCGTCCATCTCGACCACGTCCATCGACGAGCCGTTTGTGATCGCGACGCAGGCGGGGCACGTGTTGTCCGGTGTCGGCGTCGGGCCCTGGACGCAGTTCAGCGCCTTCGCCAGGATCCGCGCCATCGAGGTCTTGCCGGTTCCACGCGGCCCGGCGAAGAGGTACGCCTGACGTACCTGCTCGGCGGCGATCGCGTTCTTGAGCGTCCGAACGACCGCGTCCTGCCCGACCACCTCGTCGAAGTCCTGCGGCCGGTACTTCCGGTACAGCGCCGTCACTGAGTCGATTCAAGCAGAATCGGCCCCGCTTCAGTCCTCGCCGTCCCAGTAGTCGAGCGGTTCGACCCGCAAGAGCGCCCCGGCCACGGCGATCCTGTTCGAGGCCGGGTAGAAGCACAGGTCACCCGGCTCGCGCGTTCCGTAGGCGAGGTACGTGAGCCCCTCGTCGCCGCCGCGGAACGTGTGCGCAACGCCGGTGCCGGGCGGCCGGGAGACGACGTGACCGGGGCGGACAGAAATCCCCTCGTCGCCGAGGAGCGGCGTCCCGCCGCCCTCGAGGATCACGAAGCCATCGGTGGAACCGTCGATGCTCTCGACGTGGCGGATGCCGACGAGCGAAGCGCCCAGCCGCGGGAAGCGCGCGCTCTCGTCGTAGACGCGCGGGCCGAACTCGAGGACGTCGAGGTCGTCGAGCGCGTGCAGCGTGTTGTGGCCGCGGCGGGCAGGAAGAGGATGCAGTCGCCCTCGCCGATCTCGAACGTCTCACCCTTGTGCCAGGCGAGTGCGCGTCCGCCGAGGACGTAGAACAGCTCCTCTTCGACTCCGTGGTCGTGGGCGGGAGTGGACGAGCCGCCGCTCGGTATCTGAAGGCGTGTGACGCCGACCCCGACCGAGCCGGCGGCGTGGCCCAGGAACGACCAAGTGGCCTGCAAGTGGCCGACCCTGACCTCGTGCCCTTCGATCTCGTAGAGATGGGCGATGCCCACGCCCGAAACCTAGCGCCCGGCCACGCAACCGGCGTCGAGACGGCCTCCCCGGGAGGAACCCGAGCCGCTTGCTCGGGCCAGGCCTGACCGCGGCACCTGAGAGGAACTCCTTAGCGCTGCTTCCTTCCGGACCTGACGCGGTTCGAAGGCTCCCAGTGCGCGGAACCTGGCCGTCAACGC
>JBKOVQ010000271.1:0-15827 GCA_046723985.1 Actinomycetota bacterium
TCGCGATCGACTACTCGCTCCTGATGCTCTTCCGCTTCCGAGAGGAGCTCCACCACGGCAGGGACGTCGAGAGCGCGATCGTCGAGACGATGACGCACGCCGGCCGCTCGGTCGTGGTGTCGGGCTCGACCGTCGCGATCGGACTGCTCAGCATGGTCCTGCTCCCCCTGCCGTTCATCCGCTCGATCGGGATCGGGGGCATGCTCATCCCGCTGGTCGCGGTCCTGTCGACGATCACGCTGACGCCTGCGCTCCTCTACTGGCTCGGCCGCCGCATCGACAGCCTGCGCGTGATCCCGAAGAGGATCATCTCCGCCGATCCGGGCGAGGTCGGCTTCTGGCACCGCTGGGCCGAGACCGTCGTCCGCCGGCCGCTTCCGGTCGCGCTCGCGGGATTCGCGATCGTCGTCCTGCTGCTCATTCCCGCGGCGAAGCTCAATCCCGCAGACGCGCAGGCGAAGGACCTGCCGGGCAACGGGGACGCCTTCATGGGCCGCGACGCGCTCGCTGCCGCGGGGATCAGCGCCGGCGTGCTGAAACCCTTCGACGTCCTCGTCGAGCACGACGGCGACTCCGCGACGCTCCAGGGGCTCGTCTCCAGGCTCGAGCAGACGGACGGCATCGCCGGAGCGGCCGCGCCGCCCGCCTGGCGCAAGGGCGACACCGCGATCGTCGAGGCGTTCGGCACGGAGGACTCCTCGGCGAAGCCCATACGCAAGGTGATCTCGAACATCCAGCACGACGTGCTGCCCGCGGCCGAGGACGCCGCCGGCGACAATGTCCGGATGACGCTCGGCGGCGTCGCCGCCGAGGAGCGCGACTTCGTCCACGCCGTGTACGGCAACTTCCCGTACGTCCTCGGCTTCGTCGTCCTGCTCACGTTCGTGCTCCTGATGCGCGCCTTCCGGTCGATCGTGCTGCCGCTGAAGGCGGTGATCCTCAACCTGATCTCGCTCGCCTGCGCCTTCGGCGTCGTCGTCTTCATCTTCCAGCAGGGCCACGGAAGCGACGCGATCTGGGGGATCAAAGCGACGGAGGCGGTGATCTCCTGGATCCCGTTGATGATCTTCGCCTTCTTGTACGGGCTCTCGATGGACTACGAGGTCTTCATCGTCACCCGTATCCGCGAGGCCTACGACGAGACGAAGGACACGGCCAAGGCGGTCTCGCTCGGCATCGCCCGCACCGGCAAGCTCGTGACCAGCGCTGCACTCGTCCTCGTGTTCGCGTTCTTCTCGCTCTCGACCGGGCCGGGCCCGGACATCAAGCAGTTCGGGATCGGACTCGCCGCGGGCGTCCTGATCGACGCCACCCTGATCCGGGGACTTCTGGTCCCGTCGATCATGATGCTGCTCGGGAAGGCGAACTGGTGGTTCCCGGAGCCGGTGCGTCGCGCGCTGCTCCTCCGCCGCCCCGAACCGGTCACCGAGACCGACTAGCCGGTCGAGCGCAGTCCACTCCGGCTGCTTCCGGCCGTGGCATTTCCTGCGCGGAGCGCGAGCGAACGGCCGGGCTTTGACCGGCCTGTGAAGCGACGAAACTACACTGCGAAAAGTGGCAGTGACGTCCCCATCCTGGTCGCCGTCGTCCTGGCGCGGCCGTCCGGCGCTCCAGCAGCCCGATTGGCCTGATCAGGCGCGCCTCGAGGAGGTGCGCGCGGAGATCACGAGGATGCCCCCGCTTGTCTTCGCCGGCGAGGCGCGCAGCCTGCGTGACCGGCTCGCGGACGTGGTCGAGGGCAAGGCGTTCGTGCTCCAAGCGGGCGATTGCGCCGAGTCGTTCCACGACTGGAACGCCCCGAACCTGCGCGAGAAGCTGAAGATCATCCTTCAGATGTCGGCCGTGCTCACGTACGCGGCCAGCCTGCCGGTGGTGAAGATCGGCCGGATCGCGGGCCAGTTCGTCAAGCCCCGCTCCGAGCCGACCGAGACCGTCGGCGACGTCGTCCTGCCGGCGTTCCGCGGCCACATCGTGCACAGCGACGAGCCGACGGTCGAGGCCCGTACACCCGATCCGTCGCGGATGCTCCGGGGCTACCACCAGGCCGCGTCGACGTTGAACCTCCTGCGCGCGTTCACCAAGGGCGGCTTCGCCGACCTGGGCCAGGTCCACGTCTGGACCCAGGAGTTCGTCGCCAACTCGCCGGAGGGCCGCCGCTACGAGCAGCTCGCCACCGAGATCCAGCGGGCGATGAGCTTCATGGCCGCGATCGGCGTGGACATGCGGAATCCGGCGCTGCACCAGACGGACATCTGGACGAGCCACGAGGCCCTGCTGCTCGACTTCGAGGAAGCGCTGACCCGGCGCGACTCGCTCACCGGCGACTGGTACGACTGCTCCGCCCACTTCCTCTGGGTCGGTGAGCGCACGCGCCGGCCGGACGGTGCGCATGTCGAGTTTCTCGCCGGCGTGCACAATCCCCTCGGCGTCAAGCTCGGGCCCACGGCGACGCCCGAGGATGCGCTCGGGCTCTGCGAAGCGCTGAATCCGGAGCGCCTCCGCGGCCGGCTGACCCTGATCGCGCGCATGGGTGCCGAGCGGGTGGGGGAGGCGCTCCCGCCGCTCGTCCGGGCCGTCCGGGACGCGGGCCACCCGGTGGTCTGGATCTGCGACCCGATGCACGCGAACACCTTCCGGACCGCCGGCGGCCGCAAGACCCGCGACTTCGGCCACATCATGGCCGAGATCGAAGGCTTCTTCGCCGTCCACCACGCGGAGGGCACCTGGCCGGGAGGCGTGCACCTCGAGATCACCGGCGACGACGTCACCGAGTGCCTCGGCGGTGGAGACAGCCTGTCCGAGGAGCAGCTCGACGACGCCTACACGACCCTCTGCGACCCGCGCCTGAACGCCCGGCAGTCGCTCGACCTCACGTTCCACGTGGCCGAGCTGATGCGCGCGCGCTGATGCGTCTCGCGCTCGTAGGTACCGGCCTGATCGGGGCCTCTGTAGGTCTGGCGGCGAAGCGCGCCGGCGTGGACTGGGTCGGCGGACACGACGCCGACGAGGACGCGGCCGGAGTGGCGTTGGAGCGCGGAGCGGTCGACGAGGTCGGGCCGCTCGGCGACCTGCTCGCCGAGGCCGACCTCGCCGTCGTCGCCGCACCCGTCACCGTCCTGCCGGCCCTCGTCGAGGAGGTGATCACGCGCGCGCCCGACCGCTGCACGGTCACCGACGTCGGCTCGACGAAGGAATGGTCGCTGCGCTTGCCGGAGCAGTTCGTCGGAGGGCATCCGGTCTGCGGGCGCGAGGCGCACGGCCCGGCGCATGCGAGTGCGGATCTCTTCGACGGCGCGACCTGGTTCCTGACGCCTGTCGCGGCGACCGATCCGGAGCGCTACCGGCTCGTCCACGGGTTCGTCGCCTCGCTCGGTGCCGTGCCGGTCGCGATCGACCCGAAGGGCCATGACCGGCTGGTCGCATTGACGAGCCACCTTCCGCACGCGCTCGCCAATCTGCTCGTCAACCAGGCGGGGGCCGGCCGGATCGAGGGCCACGACCCGCTCGCCGCCGCCGGCGGGTCGCTTCGGGACATGACCCGCGTCGCCGGTGCGAACCCGCGGATCTGGGTGGACATCTTCCTCGACAACGCGCCGGAGCTCGCGGAGGCGCTCGCCGAGCACCGCCGGCGCGTCGAGCAGCTCGAAGAGTGGCTCACCGAGCGTAACGCCGGCTCGCTGGCGAGGTGGATCGCGGAGGCGTCGGAGAACCGTCGGCGGATGCTCGCCGAGGCCTATCCCGACCCCGGCGAGCTGCAGCAGGTCGTGGTGCATGTGCCCGACCGGCCGGGCGTCCTCGCCGGGATCACGCAGGCGCTCGGCGCCGAGCGGATCAACATCGAGGATTTCGAGCTCAGGCACTTCTCTCCCGACCGGGGCGGGGTGCTGACCATGCTCGTGTCCGGTGCGGAGCAAGCGGCGCGGGCGGCGGCGCTGCTCGAGGCGCAGGGCTACGGCGCGTCCGTGACGCCGGTGCTCGAATGAAGGTCGAGCCTGCGGCCTCGGTGCAGGGCGGCGTTGCTCTGCCGGGCGACAAGTCGATCTCGCACCGGGCGGTCCTCGTCGGCGCGATTGCCGAGGGTGAGTCCGTCGTCACCGGGTTCGGCCGTTCGGGCGATACCGAGTCGACGATCGCGGCGGTGCGGGCGCTCGGCGTCCAGGTGGCGGAGGACGGGGACACGCTCCGGATCGCCGGCGCGGGCCTACGGGGTCTCCAGTCGCCGGACGGGCCGATCGACTGCGGCAACGCCGGGACGCTCGCGCGGCTCCTGCCGGGCATCCTCGCGGGTCAACGCGGCAGGCAGTTCGAGCTCGTCGGCGATGCGTCGCTCAGCTCCCGGCCGATGCGCCGGATCGCCGACCCGCTGATGCGGATGGGAGCAGGCATGGAGACCACGGACGGTCGGCTGCCCCTCGGAATCGACGCGCGGCCGCTGCGCCCGATCCACTACGAGCTGCCGGTCGCCAGCGCGCAGGTCAAGTCGTGCGTCGTGCTCGCGGGCCTGTATGCGGGCGATGGACCGACCGCCGTTGTCGAGCCGATCTCCACCCGCGACCACACGGAGCGGATCCTGCGGGCGGCCGGAGCGCGGGTTCGCTCCGAGCCCGGTGGCGTCGAGGTCTGGCCGGCGGCGCGGCTCGAGCCGCTCCGGCTCCACGTCCCGGGCGACTTCTCCGCTGCCGCACCGTTCCTCGTCGCCGCGACGTTGCTGCCCGGGTCGCGGTTGCGCCTCTCCGGGGTCGGCGTCAATCCCACCCGCACGGGGCTGCTCGATGTGCTCGAGCGGATGGGCGCCCGGATCTCGCTCTACAACCGCTCAGTCTCGGGCGGCGAGCCGGTCGCGGACGTGGAGGTGGAGCACGCCGATCTCGTCGCCACCGAGATCGGGCCCGACGAGGTGCCGTCGCTGATCGACGAGCTGCCGCTGTTCGCGCTCGCCGCCTCGATGGCGCGTGGCGAGAGCGTCGTCCGCGGGGCGCAGGAGCTTCGACACAAGGAAACGGACCGCATCGAAACCGTGACAAATGCCTTACGGACACTGGCGATCCGCATCTCGGACACGGATGATGGATTCAGGGTGAGAGGGGTCCCCACCCGCCCAAGGGGTGGGGGTGTGGACGTGGCCGGCGACCATCGGATCGCGATCCTCGGCGCCGTCGCGGGGCTCGTCTCGCGCGAAGGCGTGAAGGTCGAGGGGGCGGAGGCGGTGTCGATATCCTTCCCCGGATTCTTCGAGCAGCTCGAATCGATTTCTCTGAGATGATTGTTTCCATCGACGGTCCCGCGGGGGCCGGGAAGAGCACTGTCGCGCGCGGACTCGCCGAGCGCACGGGCTTCCGCTACCTGGACACGGGGGCGATGTACCGGGCCTTGACCTGGCTTGCGCTGCGGGACGGGGTGGCGCTGGACAAGGGCGCGCAGCTCGGCGACCTCGCGGCCGGAAACCCGGTCGACTTCGATGCCGACGGCCGGTGCTTCATCGCCGGGACCGACGTGACCGCGGCGATCCGCCGCGCCGAGATCGACCGGCTCGTCCCCGTCGTCGCCCGGCACTCCGAGGTGAGGGCGGTGATGCGGGAGCGCCAGCGCGAACTCGCGGACGACGGCGACGTCGTGATCGAAGGCCGTGACATCGGCACCGTGGTCGTCCCCGAGGCGGCGGTGAAGGTGTACCTTCAGGCGGACGCAACCGTCCGCGCGAGCAGGCGGCTGGCCGAGCGGCCGGAGCTGTCCGCCGACGCGCTCGCCACCGACCTGCGCGCGCGCGACCACAGCGACGCCGTCCGGATGCAGCCGGCCGAGGACGCCGAGCTGATCGATACGACGAACCTCAGCGTCGACGAGGTCGTCGACCGTATCGAGCGCATCGTCCGCGAGCGCGCACCGGCCTGAGGGCGCGCGATGCCCGGCGACCTTGCGGGCACCGTCGCCGTGGTCGGCTTCCCGAACGTCGGCAAGTCGACGCTCGTCAACCGCCTGACCGGCACGCGCGCAGCCGTCGTCCACGAAACGCCCGGGGTCACGCGGGATCGCAAGGAGCTCGTGTGCGAGTGGGCGGGGACCGAGTTCCGCCTGATCGACACCGGGGGTGTCGATGTCGCCGACCGGTCTCCGATCACCCGCTCGATCGCCGACCAGGCACGTTCGGCGGTGGCCGAAGCCGATCTCGTCCTATTCGTGGTGGACGCGAAGGCAGGGGTCACGCCTGGCGACGAGGAGGTGGCGGAGATCCTTCGCTCCTCCCGAAAGCCCGTCTTCCTGCTCGCGAACAAGATCGATGATCCCGTGCGTGACGCCGAGGCGCTCGAGTTCCACCGGCTCGGTCTCGGTGATCCGATCCCACTCTCGGCGCTGCACGGCTACGGCACGGGCGACCTGCTCGACGCGGTGGTGGCGCGGTTGCCCGGCGCCGGGCCGACGCACGTAGGCGAGGAGGCGATCCGCGTTGCCATCCTCGGCCGACCCAACGTCGGCAAGTCGAGCCTGCTGAACGCGATCCTCGGCCAGGAACGCGTGATCGTCTCGGACGAACCGGGGACGACGCGCGACGCAATCGACACCCTCTTCGAGCGCGACGGCGCCCGGTTCGTCCTGGTCGACACGGCCGGGCTCCGCCGCAAGCGCCGGCAGCGGCAGGGGATCGAGTACTACTCGGAGCTACGCACGCTCGACGCCGCGGACCGGGCAGACATTGCGCTGGTCCTGGTCGACGCCAGCGAGGGGCTGGTAGACCAGGACCTCGCCGTCGCCGACGTCGCTCGCAAGGCGAGCTGCTCGACGATCGTCGTCCTGTCGAAGTGGGACGTCGGCGAGGTGAAGGTCGAGGACGTCCGGCCGCGCCTGGAAAAGCGCCTGCGCCAGCGGCCGGGCATCGTCACCGTCTCGGCGAAGACCGGCCGAGGCGTTGCGCGCCTGCTCGACCGGGTCGAGCAGCTGTACGCAAAGCACACGAGTCGGATCCCGACGCCGGCCCTGAACGCGTTCCTGCGCGAGTTGCGCGCCGCCAGGCAGGCTCCGTCGCGCGACCGTCGGCGGCTGAACCTCCTGTACGGGACGCAAACGGGGACCCGGCCGCCCCGCTTCCGCTTCTTCGTCAACGATCCGGGGCTCGTCACCCGCGACTACGGATACTGGGTGGAGAACCAGGTGCGGGATCGGTTCGAGCTCGAGGGCGTCCCGGTCTCGATCGACTTCGTCCGGCGCTCATAACTGTCAGCGGCTCGCGTCCCGAACGCGGCGCAGCCAGCCGTTGGTCGCGCACCGTCGGGCTCGGCCCGACGGCGCTGCAGGCTTAGACTCGCCGGGCCATGTCCGAGCGGCCGGCCACTCCGTTGTCCACAACCAATGCCTGGCACCAGACGGGCGACAGAACGGTGACTTTGTTTCCACAATCCACAACCAGTGCCTGGCACCAGCGGTGTGACGAAACCGCAACGATTGATCCACAGGGAGACGCGCGGTGAACGCGGTTGTCGTCGGCGCCGGGTCGTGGGGAACCGCCTTCTCGCGGCTCCTCGCCGACCGGGGGCACGAGGTGACGCTGGTCTGCCGGGACCCCGCGCAGGCGGCGACGATCGCGGAGACCGGCCGCAATCCCCGGGCGGCGGGCGAGACCGACCTCGGCACCGTCACCGCGATTGCTGAAACACCGGCCGGATCAGATCTGTACGTGCTCGCCGTCCCGAGCGCGGCCTTCTCGGAGGTCGTCGCGGCCCTGCCCGCCGGCGGCCCGGTCCTCTCCCTGACCAAGGGGCTCGATCCACAGAGCGGCGGCAGGCTCTCGACGCTCGTCCGCGACCGCCCCGTGGCGGTGCTGTCGGGCCCGAACATGGCCGAGGAGATCGCGGTCGGCCTTCCCAGCGCGGCGGTGATTGCGAGCGAAGACCAGGAGCTCGCTGTCGAGCTCCAGCACGCGGTCAACTCGCTCGTCTTCCGCGTCTACGTCAACTCCGATCTCGTCGGCGTCGAGCTGTGCGCGGCAGCGAAGAACGTGATCGGCCTTGCCGCCGGCGGTGTCGACGGTCTCGCCGCCGGCGACAACGCGAAGGCGGCGTTGATCACCCGCGGCCTGGCCGAGATGGCGCGGCTGGGTGAGGCGTGCGGAGCGCGGCCGGAGACGTTCGCCGGCTTGGCCGGGATGGGCGACCTGATCGTCACCTGCTGGAGCCGCCTAGGGCGCAACCGGCGCGCCGGCGAGTTGATCGCGCAGGGCGCGTCGCCCGCGGAGGCGGTCGCCGAGATCGGGCATGTGGTCGAGGGCCTGACGACCGCGCCCGTGCTGCGCGACCTCGCCCATCGGCTCGAGATCGAGCTGCCGATCACCGAAGGGGTCTGCCGGGTGCTGGAAGGCGACGACCTCGGGGAGCTCGCCGCCTCGCTCATGGGCAGACGTCCCCGCGGCGAATAACGTCCTGTAGCCTTCGCCGCGATGTCCGCCCGCTCGTTCCTGTTCACGTCCGAATCGGTCACCGAGGGCCACCCCGACAAGATGGCCGACCAGATTTCGGATGCCGTCCTCGACGCCGTCCTGACCGAGGACCCACTCGGCCGCGTCGCCTGCGAGACGCTGATCACCACCGGCCTGGTCGTCGTCGCCGGTGAGATCACGACCGAGACCTACATCGACATTCCGCGCCTGGCGCGCCAGAAGATCCGTGAAATCGGCTACGACCGGGCGAAATACGGCTTCGACGCCGACACCTGCGGCGTGATCGTCGCTCTCGACGAGCAGTCGCCCGACATCGCGCAGGGCGTCGACACCTCCTTCGAGGTCCAGCACGATCCCGGCGAGGCCGACCCGCTCGACCAGGAGGGCGCGGGCGACCAGGGGATGATGTTCGGCTACGCGACCGACGAGACCGAGCAACTGATGCCGACGGCGATCATGCTCGCGCACCTGATCTGCAGACGGCTCGCCGAGGTCCGCAAGGCGGACGTGTTGCCATACCTCCGCCCCGACGGCAAGGCGCAGGTGACCGCCCGCTACGAGGCCGACGCGCGGGGGCGCATCCGCCCGGTCGAGATCGTGCGTGTACTGATCTCGACCCAGCACCGCGACGGGCTGGACGCGGACGCGCTGATCAAGCCCGACCTTGCCGAGCACGTCCTCCACCCGATCCTCCCGCCGAGCATGTACGACGAGAACCGCCTGCTCGATCGGGATTTCTTCTACTGCAACCCGACCGGCAAGTTCGTCGTCGGCGGGCCGATGGGGGACACCGGTCTCACCGGCCGCAAGATCATCGTTGACACGTACGGCGGCGCCGCGCGACACGGAGGCGGGGCGTTCTCCGGCAAGGATCCGACGAAGGTCGACCGCTCCGCGGCCTATGCCGCCCGGTACGTGGCCAAGAATGTCGTCGCCGCGGGCCTCGCGAGCCGCTGCGAGCTCCAGGTCGCCTACGCAATCGGCGTCGCGCACCCGGTCTCGCTCCAGATCGACTGCTTCGGCACCGAGAACGTGTCGGTGGCGCGGATCGAGGAGCTCGTCCGCGAGCACTTCGACCTGCGTCCGGCCGCGATCATCCGCGACCTCGAGCTGCGCCGTCCTGTCTACGCGAAGACCGCCGCATACGGCCACTTCGGCCGCGACGACCACGACTTCACTTGGGAGCGGGTCGACAAGGCGGATGCGCTACGCGAAGCCGCCGGCCTCGCCGCTGCGGCTGCTACGCCGGCCTAAGGACTATGCCGGCCTGACGAACAGGCCGCCCGCGGCCTTCTCTCCGATCGCCCGCTCGTCGCCGTTCAGCCGGATTGTGAACTGGCCGGCCGCGGGCTGGGCAGACGTGAGGCGGATGTTCGTGCCCGGGACGAGTCCCTGGTCGTAGAACCAGTGCAGCAGCTCGCCGTCGTGCTCCGCCAGCCGGACGATGGTCGCGCTGGCACCCTCGTCGAGCTCCGAGAGCGGCGCGAGTTCGCGATTCTCCCGCTGCTCGAACTCGGTGTCCACCGGCCAGCCGTGCGGGCAGCGCTCCGGGTGGCCGAGCTTCTCGTCCATGCGCTCGATCATGTCGTCCGTGAACGTGTCTCCGAGCTCGTCTGCGTGGGCGTGCGCCTCCGCGGCCGTGTACCCCATGAAGTCGGTGAGGAGCCGTTCGATGATCCGGTGTCGGCGGACGACTCGTTCGGCGCGCTCCCGCCCGGCCGGGGTGAGGATCGCCTCCTTGTGCTCCCCTCGTTCGACCAGGCCCTCCTTCTCGAGCCGCTTGAGCATCTCCCCGGCAGACGCACGGGAGACGCCGAGCATCTCGGCGACGCGCGCTGCGAGCGTCGGGCTGCCCGTCGTCGTCGGCCGGTACTCGCCGATCGGGAAGGCGAGGAACCAGATCGTCTCGAGGTACTCGTCGACGGAGTGTCGGTGCGCCATGATGGTTCGAACTTGACTGCGTCCGGGCCTGCCACTATAGTCGCGGCCGTTTGTAAGGTATGCCTTACAACAACGCGAAGGAACACCTGACTTGTCTTCGACCCAGATCCTGATCCTAGGAGCCGTCGCCGGAGCGACGATCTTCATCGGTCTCCCGATCGGGCGGCTCTCGACGCCCAGCATCCGCCTGAAGGCGGCGCTCAGCGCGCTGGCGACGGGGATCCTGCTCTTCCTTCTGTACGACGTGATCCACGGGTCGATCGGTCCGGTGGACGAGGCGCTCGAGGAAGCCGTCGACGGCGGCAGCTGGGGGCACTTCGCGTGGTATGCCGCCCTGTTCGCTGTCGGCGCCACAGCCGGCCTGATGAGCCTCGTCTACTACGACAGCTGGATGAAGCGGAAGCGCAACCAGGCGATGCTCGGGCCGGGCGCGGCCTCCGCCGCCGAGTTCGAGCAGTCGTGGGCGGCATCGCTGTCCGCCAGTGCCTGGCTCTCGCTCCTGATTGCCACCGGCATCGGGCTGCACAACTTCTCCGAGGGGCTCGCGATCGGCCAGGCCGGTGCGACCGGTGCCATCAGCCTCGCCGTCGTCCTGATCATCGGCTTCGGCCTGCACAACGCGACCGAGGGATTCGGGATCGTCGCACCGCTTTCGGGCGAGCCGGTTCGGCCCAGCTGGCGGTTCCTGCTGCTGCTCGGCCTGATCGGGGGCGGGCCGACCTTCGTCGGCACCCTGATCGGCCAGACGTGGACGAGCGAATCGCTGTCGATCCTGTTCCTGGCGCTCGCCGCCGGCTCGATCCTGTACGTCGTGCTCGAGCTCGTGAACGTCAACCGGCGGATGGCCTCCAAGGAGTTCATCGCCTGGTTCCTGCTCCTCGGCCTCTTCCTCGGCTTTGCGACCGAGTTCGTGGTCGAGGCGGCCGGAGTCTAGCGCTCCTCCGCTGTCTCTAGGCTGGGGCGGTGGCGTTCGCCTCCGTCTTCCCGCTGGTCTCCGCGCGTGCGCTCGCGCGGCCGTTCACGTACGAGGTGCCGGAGGACGTCGGCAGGGGAGCGGTCGTCTCCGTGCCGTTCGGCCGCTCGCGGGTCCGCGCGGTGGTCGTCTCGACGGGCGAGCCGCCGCCGCCCGGGGTCGTGACAACGCCGGTCGGCGCGGTCCTGGACGAGCTGCCCCCGACGCTCGTCGATCTTGCGCTCTGGCTGGCCGACTACTACGGCTCGACGCCGGCCCGCGCCCTCGAGTTGGTCGCGCCCCGCGCGCGCAAGCGCCGCGGTGAGCGCAAGCCGGTCGCGCCGGGCTTGCGGGGGGAGCCGCCGCCGGAACGGCTGACGCCGGAGCAGGCCGCCGCGGTCGGCGCGATCGTGGGTGCGATGGACGCGGGCGGCGGCCGCTACCTCCTCCACGGCGCAACGGGGAGCGGCAAGACCGAGGTCTACCTCCAGGCGTGCGCGGCGGCGCTCGAGCGCGGCCTCGGTGCGATCGTCCTCGTTCCCGAGATCGCCTTGACTCCGCAGGCGGTAGGCCGCTTTCAGGCGCGCTTCGGCGACCGCATCGCGCTCCTGCACTCGGGCCTCACCGAGGCGCAGCGCCGGGACGAGCGTCAGCGGATCGCCTCGGGTGACGGCCGTGTGGTCGTTGGAGCGCGCTCGGCCGTGTTCGCTCCTGTCCGCGGGCTCGGCCTGATCTGCGTCGACGAGGAGCACGACTCGTCGTACAAGCAGGAGTCCGACCCGCGCTACGACGCCCGGACGGTGGCGGCGAAGCGGGCGGCCCTGGAGGGAGCGGTGGTCGTCTTCGGGAGCGCGACGCCGCGGCCCGAGAGCTGGGCGGCGCTCGAGCGGCTCTCGCTCGGCGACCGGCTCGGAGGGCGACTCCCGTCGGTGCGGGTGGTCGACCTGCGCCGCGAGCGCGGCTATCCGCTCTCGGCGCCGCTCCTCGCCGAGCTGGGAAAGCTGGCCGAGGTCGGCGGCAAGGCGATCCTGCTGCTCAACCGCCGCGGGCTGGTGCCGGCGATCCACTGCCGCACCTGCGGAGTCACGCGCCGCTGCCCGAACTGCGACGTCGCCCTGGTTCTCCACGGTGGTAGTCGGAGCGCAGCCGGGCAAAGCCCGCCTGCGCGCAACAGGGGGCCGGCCGCGCGCCGTTCGGGGCACGAGCCGGCTAGCGGAGGGCTCCGCTGCCACCACTGCGGGCACGCCGAGCCCGCGCCGGAGCTGTGTCCCGAGTGCGGCTCGGCCGAGCTTGCGCGCCTGGGCGCCGGGACGCAGCGGCTCGAGCGTGAGCTGGCCGCCCGAGTCCCCGAGCTGGAGCTGATCCGGCTCGACGCCGACTCACGGGATCCGACGGCGGCGCTCGAGCGGTTCGCCGCCGCCGACCGGGCGGTCCTGCTCGGCACCCAGATGGTCGCGAAGGGCCACCACTTCGAGGGCGTGACGGTGGCGGCGGTGGTCGACGCCGACACGGGGATGGCGCTCCCCGACTTCCGAGCAGAGGAGCGGGCATTCCAGCTGCTCACCCAGCTGGCCGGACGCAGCGGCCGGGATGCGCCCGGCCGCGTGCTGATCCAGACGTTCCAGCCGGACGCACGGCCGGTCGAGCTCGCGGCGCGCCACGACGTCGAGCGGTTCGTCGTCGGCGAGCTCGAGCGGCGCGAGGCACTCGGCTACCCGCCGTTTCGCCACCTCGTCCGTATCGTGGTCGCGGGGCCCGAGCCCGATTCGCCGCTGAAGGCGCTGGAGGAGCTCAAGAACGCACTGGGCGACCCCGACCTCCTGGGTCCGGCGCCGATCCTGCGCTTGCGCGGACGCCACCGGGCCCAGCTCGTCGCGAAGACGGCCCGTCCGGGGGCGCTTGCAACCCGCACAGGAAGGCTGCTTGCCGCCGCCGCTCCCGCGATGCGGAAGGCGGACCTGACCGTCTTCGTCGACGTCGATCCGCAGAGCGTCTGACTACACTCAGCCGGGCGTGAGCGAGGAGCACGGACAAGTCGTCGACGAGCAGCTCAGCGCCGAGCGGGAGGCCCGCCGGCGGATCGCGCTCGCGCAGATCCGCCAGTGGCCCGACACGGTATTGAAGCTTCGGGCCCAGGAGGTCGGGGAATTCGACGGCGACCTACGCCGGCTCGTCGAGCGCATGCAGGCGCTGATGACCGACGCGAACGGCGTCGGGCTCGCCGGGAACCAGGCTGGCGTGCTCCAGCGCGTCTTCGTCTTCCGGATCGACGACGGAGAAGAGCCGCGGGCGGCAGTCAACCCGGCGATCGTCGGGCGCGCCCAGGAGCTGGCGACCGACGAGGAGGGCTGCCTCTCGCTCCAGCGGGTGCTCGTCCCGGTCGAGCGTCCCGTCGCGGTCACGCTCGAGGCCCAGGACGTGCGGGGCGCCCCCTACCGGCTCGAGCTGGAGGGGCTGAGCGCGCGCGTGGTGCAGCACGAGCTCGACCACCTCGACGGGGTGCTGATCCTGGAGCGGACCACTCCGGAGGCGCGGCGCGAGGCAATGGCCGTGCTCCGCCCGCAGCCGATCCTGGGCTAGCAGTGCGGTTTGGCTTCGCCGCCAGCGCACCGTTCGGCGCGAGCGTGCTGGAGCGGCTGGCGGCGAACCACGAGATCGTCTTTTGCCTGACCCAGCCCGATGCCCCCGCGGGGCGGGGGAGAGGGCTCCGCCCGGCCCCGGCCAAGCTCACCGCGCTGAAGCTCGGGATTCCGGTGGTCGAGCAGCTGGACGTCCCGCTCGACGCCGAGAAGATCGTGCTCGTTGCCTACGGTCGGCTGATCCCGTCCGAGCAGCTCGACCGGCACCTGTGGCTGAACGTGCATCCGTCGCTCCTGCCGCGCTGGCGCGGCGCCGCACCCGTGGAGCGCGCGTTGATGGCCGGCGACACCGAGACCGGCGTGACGATCATCAAGCTGGTCGAGGAGCTCGACGCCGGGCCGATCGGTGCGCAGGAGGGCTTTCCGATCGGCCCGGAGGACGACGCGGGCGTGGTCTACGACCGTTCGGTCCCGATCGCCGTCGACCTGCTCGAGCGCGTGCTGGCGTCGCCGACGTTCACGCCGCAGCCGTCCGAGGGAGTGACGTACGCCGAGAAGATCGCACCGGAGGACCGCGAGCTCGACCTGACGCGCCCCGAAGAGGCGGTGAACCGGGTGCGGGCGCTGTCGCCGCACATCGGCGCCCGCGTCGAGGTGGAGGGGCGCAGGGTGCTGGTCTGGCGCGCCCGGCTCGAAGGCGGGCGCTTCGTGCCGGTCGTGGTCCAGCCCGAGGGCGGCCGGCGTATGGGCTACGACGAGTGGCTGCGCGGTCTGCGGTAGCGCCTGCCAGGCGCGCGGCCTACGAGGTCGTCCTGCGCGTCTTCGAGGACGACGCCTATGCCGACCGTGCGTTCGCTGCGGCCGCCGTCGGGCTCGACGCGCGCGACCGCGCGTTGGCCCAGCAGATCGCCTACGGCACGGTCCAGCGTGTCCGCGCTCTCGACTACGGGATCGAGACGCTCGGCCGGCGGCCGGTGCGAAAGCTCGACCCGCCGGTGCGGGCGGCGCTTCGTCTCGGGGCGTTCCAGCTCGCGTACCTCGACCGCGTCGCCGTCCACGCGGCGGTGAACGAGTCGGTCGAACTCGTCCGTCGCGGTCGGCTCGAGCGCGCAGTGCCGTTCACGAATGCGGTCATGCGGCGGCTCGCAGAGGGTTTATGCGGGCTCCTCGACGGGCTGCCCGACGGCCCACTGAGGGAGTCGTACCCGGACTGGATCTACGAGACATGGCGGCGCGACTGGGGCGAGAAGGAGGCGCTCGCGCTGATGCGGGCCCAGAACGAGGCGCCCGAGACCGTCGTCAGGCTCGTCCGCGGCCAAATCGACGGCGAGCCCACGGACGTGCCGGGCGCGTGGCGGGTCGAGCGCGTAGACGAGCGCGCGCTCGCCGACGGCCGCATCTGGCCGCAGAGCCGCGGCTCGCAACTTGCCGCTCTCGCCGTCGGCTCACAGCCGGGCGAGCGTGTGCTCGACCTCTGCGCCGCCCCGGGGGGCAAGGCGACCATGCTGGCCGGCGAGGTGGTCGCGGTCGAGCTGCATCAGGGCAGGGCACGGGAGCTGGAAGAGAACGTCCGCCGGCTCGGCGCGACGAACGTCCGGGTCGTCAACGCCGACGGCCTCGCGCTCCCGCCCGAGCTCGACGGGTTCGACCGCGCGTTGGTAGACGCTCCCTGCTCGGGGCTCGGCGTTCTCGCCGGGCGTCCCGACCTGCGCTGGCGCGCGCAGCCGCTGCCCGATCTCCAGCTGGCGCTCCTGCGAGCCGCGGCGGAGCGGGTCAAGCACGGCGGCATCGTCACCTTCTCGGTGTGCACGCTGAACACGGACGAGAACGAGGCGGTCGTGGACGCAGCCGGGCTCGAGATCGACGACCTGGGTGCCGAGTGGCCCGCCTTCCGGCATCCGAAGCGGCCGGCGTTCCTGCTCACCAC
>JBKOVQ010000016.1:0-4933 GCA_046723985.1 Actinomycetota bacterium
GCGAGCCGGCCTCAGCGCCGCTGCAAAGCATCACCCCATCGGCCCGCTAGAGAACTCAGCCGACCGGCCCGACAAGGGCCCAGCCGTACCGCGGCCATGAAAGGAGCACGCTCGTGCACTGTCCATACCTCCAGCTTCCACTCGATGACCCGATCTTCGGCGGGCGGCTACCCTCGATGACCGCTCGAACGAAACCCACGGAACGCCTTCACAGGTTTGGCACCCGGCTGCCACGCCTACGCAGAAGCTCCAAAACCGCCGCAGCCGCAAAACCAGCCCGCGAGGGAGTTTGACATGGCGCAGGCCAGCACGAGCTACCGGGCGCAGGGAACCAAGCACGCCCCGCACACAATCGGGCCACTCGCTGTCCCATTCCAGTGGGTGCGTCGCCACAACTTGCCGGCGCGCACGATTTTCAGGCGGTTGCTCACCGCCATCGTCAACGGCTCAGACCACCATTGCCGGCAGACGAACGATGCATCGACACAGCTTGCCCTGCTCCCACCTCGCGAGCAGAACCGCCTGCTCAACTCCGGGCGCGTGACGAGGAAACGCTAGCCTCGAGCATCCACGGCGGTGACCAGGCGTGAGGTGGCGGGCGACAGGGAAAGACGGCGGCGGGCGGGTGCTGCGCCGTTCGCGGGTTGCCTCTCCCCCCGCGAGGGCACTTTGCGTACCCGCCCACCGCTCCTGCCTCTCTGTTGTATTGACGCTGTGGAGCGGCGACTCTTGCGCTTTGGTCTGCGCTCGATTCACGGCGTAGCGGCCGGACGATCCTTGACGAGTACGACGAGCTGCTACGCGTTCGCCGGTGGCGGCGTGTGCGGCTGCTCGAGCTCGGCGTCGAGAAGGGCTATTCGCTGCGCATGCGGCGCGGCTACTTTCCGCGCGGCCGGATCGTCGGCGTTGACGTGAAGCCGCACGCCGACGCTCACCTACCCCACCCCCGGCGAAACGAAGTATGTGCACGGCCAAGCACAGATCCCGTTTTCAGGCACGAACCACCTGACCAGCACGAAGGGGAACATCGACCTCGGGTTCACCGGAATCCGGATCTCTTTCGGCTGCGGCGCCGCGCGCTGATAGCGCGCGGCATCGCGCGCCGGAACGAGGTGATCCCGTCGCCCGGAGAGAAAGAGGAGGGGTGCACTCGCTCGCTTCACCAACGTGAGCGGTTGGATCGGGCGCAGGGCGGCCAGCCAGGCCCTTCGGCGCGCTGGGCTGAGCATGGAGAGCGGCCCGGACCGGTCCTCGGGTCCGCTGAAGTGCTCGACGAGGCCTCCGTCGCCGCTCATGAGCACGAAGGCCGCGATCCGGTGCTCGACTCCTGCGAGAAGGCCGCCCATGGCGGCGCCGTAGCTGATACCCAGGTAGGCGATCCGGTCGTTGTCGACATCTGCTCGGGCGCGGAGCAGGTCTACTGCACGGCGCAGATCGACGATCAGCCGGATCTGCTCCTCGCGGTCACGTCGAGTGAACGCGATCGGCTCTCCGCCGCGCAGAGCGAACGGCGCGTCGATCGCGATCACGACCGCGCCAAGCCTGGCCAGTTCCTCTGCGTCGAACGCGACGTCTTCCTTGCTCGACGGCAAGCCGTGCTGGACGATGAGCCCGGCGTACGGCCCTCCGCCGGAAGGAACAACGAGCAGCGCCGGCACACGACCGCCCTTCGGGCTTGCGTACGTAAGCTCGCTGATACGCACGCGGCCGTCGCTTCGCGAGGAGGTTATGCGCACGTCGAGCCGAGCTCCGGCGTCGTAGTCGATACGGCCCGCGCTGATCTCCGCCGCAGGCGGTGACCAAGAGCGCTCCCAGCACACAGTGTATTACCCTCGCTGCGCTCTGACGGCTCACAGGCGGGTGATTCCCGCGTTCGATCCTACTATCCGTCGCGCTTCGGAAAGCGAAGCCTGGGCTGTGCCAGCGTCCTCTCGCCTAAGAGGGCCGCGCGCCCAAACGTTATGGCCCTTATTGCACTAGCTACGTAGTCAGGGCAAAAAAGGGCAGAACCATAGCCCTCGGTGGGTTGGTGCGGCACTCCTCGGCCGGGATAGGATCTCAATTGTGGGTAGAGGGGCGGCGTCCGTGGCAGCAGCCATGACGGCTCTGACTCTGGCCGGCGGCGCGCAAGCTTCGCCTGTGCGAGTCGAGGCGTGGGCGTTCCCGGCTAACCAGGTTCTGGTCCGACAGCGGGTACTGCGTGGGGCTCTCGAGACCACCTTCCCGGCGTTGCGCGTAGAGGTTCAATGTCGGGGGTTGCACCCGGTCGTGCTCGCGCGTGGCGGACGGGGCTTTCTCCTGATCCGATGCACAACGAGCCTGAAGATTCCGGACTACATCTATCACCTCGACTCGCAGGGGAGGACGTACGTAACCCGCTCGCGGTAGGCGGGCACTCCAGGCACTCCTCGGCCGCGCCGAAGTGTTCCGGGCCTGACTCGGACGAACGCGGCGATCCTCAGGCAGAGTTGCAGGGAAACGCGGCCGGGTTAGCGTCCGTAGAGGTTCGGGCAGAGGTGATTGACCCGCGCCCTGTGCGGTGATCCGCACAGGCGGCAATGGACGACCGCTTCGGTGGGCGCGATGACGATGCGAGCTTCGCGCTCGCGCGCACGGCGTAGCTTGCCCAGAATTCCCGTCCGGAAGCCCGGCGCCTCGATTGTGTGGGGCAGTCCCTGCATGGCTCCTCCTCGATCGACTCGTGTCACCAGCTCCATGGCCGGAGAGAACACGACGGCGGTCGACGCTCGGCATCTCGGCGGTCAACGTGGGGTCAACGCTCGGTGTCGGCGAGGAGAGGCCTCGAGACGTCCGTGCTAGGTTGCAGCCGCGATCGACATGGAGTTTCGAATCCTTGGCCCTTTCGATGTCGTCAAGGACGGCGAGGCCCTGTTGCTCGGCTCAGGCAGACAGCGAGCGCTCCTCGCATTTCTCCTCCTCAACGCAAACCATGCTGTCTCGATCGAGCGTCTCGTCGACGAGCTCTGGGGTGACAAACCGCCGGAAAAAGCCGTCAAGGTGATCCAGACGTACGTCTCTCGACTGCGAAAGGTGTTGCCAGAGGGCATCCTCGTCACCCGCCCTCCGGGCTACGTCGCCCAGATAGAGCTCGCACAGCTCGACCTTCACCGTTTCGAGCGTGCGCTTGGGGAGGGCCAGCGAAGGCTTGCTGCGCATGAGCCGGCGGCGGCCTCCACGGCCCTCGGTGAGGCACTCGAGCTCTGGCGCGGTCCAGCGTTGGTCGAGTTTGCCTCGGAGCCGTTCGCCCGGAGCGAGGGTCCTCGGCTCGAAGAGCTTCGACTCGTGGCTGTGGAGGAGCGCATCGAGGCCGACCTCCTGCTCGGTCACCACGCTGACCTTGTCGGTGAGCTCGAGTCTCTCGTCGCCCACCATCCGCTCCGTGAGCGGTTTCGAGGCCAGTTGATGCTCGCCCTGTATCGCTCGGGCCGTCAGGCGGAGGCGCTCGCTGCGTACCGAAACGCGCGCAGCCTGTTTGTCGATGAGCTCGGCATCGAGCCGAGCCGCTCGTTGCATGACCTGGAGACTGCGATCCTCCGTCAAGACCCATCGCTCGATGTCACACTCGGAGCGCCAAGACACGCCGCGCCCGCGAGAGTCGCCGAGAAGCTCAGCGGCTTCGTCGGGCGCGAGCAGGAACTCGGGCGGCTCCGAGATGCGTTGGACGGCGCTCTTTCCGGCAGTGGGCGGCTGGTGATGCTCTCGGGCGAGCCTGGCATCGGGAAGACGCGTACGGCGATCGAACTCGCGGGATACGCCGAACAACAAGGGGCTCGGGTGCTCTGGGGGCGCTGCTACGAGCGGGAGGGAGCCCCACCGTACTGGCCCTGGTTGCAGGCCATCCGCGCCTACGTAGACGGACGCGATCTCGGAGCCCTCCGCTCGGAGCTGGGTAGCCAGGCGGCGACGGTCGCCGAGATCGTGCCAGAGCTGCGCGAGCGCCTCCCGGACCTCGAGCTACCGCCCGTTCCGTCCGATCCCAGCGAGGCCCGCTTCCGGCTCCTGGATTCAGTGGCCTCGTTCCTGAAGCGCGCTTCACACGCCCAGCCTCTCGTGATCGTTCTCGATGACGTCCACGGGGCGGACGCAGGTTCACTGCTCCTGCTCGAGTTTGTCGCCCGGGAGCTCGCCGAGGCACATCTTCTGCTCATCGGCACGTACCTCGACGTGGAGCTGACGCGGGGACACCCTCTCGCCGAAACGCTTGCCGAGCTCACACGTGAGCGGCTGTTCGAGCGCGTGTCGCTGCGCGGGCTGACAGAGGAGGAGGTGGCGCGTTTCATCGAGGCGACCATCGGCCTACCGCCTCCGCCCGAGCTGGCTCGGGCCGTTCATAGGCAGGCCGAGGGGAATCCCCTCTTCATGACCGAGGTCGTGCGGCTCCTCGTTCAGGAACAGGCGCTCACCGAAGAGACGCTCGACGAGGCCCGAGACTGGAGCCTTCGCCTTCCCGAAGGCGTGAAGCAGGTGATCGGCAGGCGGCTCGATCGCCTCTCGCCGGAATGCAACGATGTGCTTCGGCTCGGTTCCGTCATCGGCCGGGAGTTCAGTCTCGGCCAGCTCGCGACTCTCGTCGATGACCGCTCCGGCGACGAGTTGCTCGTGCTTCTCGAAGTGGCGCTCACGAGCCACGTGGTCGAGGAGTTGCCCGAATCAGTCGGTACCTACCGGTTCACTCATACGCTTGTCCAGGAGACGCTCGTCGAGGAGCTCTCCACGACCCGGCGCGTGCGTCTCCATGCCCGGGTCGGCGAGGCTCTGGAGCAGTTCTATGGTGAGGAGGTCGACGCGCACGCTGCCGAGCTCGCCCACCACTTCGCGGAGTCCGAGACTGTGCTGGGCTCGCTGAAGCTCATCCGCTACTCACGCGTTGCCGGCGAGAGTGCGCTTGCGGCGCATGCTTACGACCAAGGTC
>JBKOVQ010000235.1:0-7663 GCA_046723985.1 Actinomycetota bacterium
CGGAGCTCGGCTCCTTCGTCCAGTCGTACGGGTCGAAGCGGCTCGACGCGAGCCTCCTGCTGATCCCGCTCGTCGGCTTTCTGCCGGTCGAGGACGAGCGCGTCGTCGGCACGATCGACCTGATCGGCCGCACCCTCGCCCAGGACGGCCTGATCATGCGCTATGAGGCCGACGAGGAGAACGTCGACGTCGACGGTCTCCCGCCCGGTGAGGGCGTGTTCCTTCCGTGCTCGTTCTGGTACGCCGCCGACCTCGCGCTCCTCGGCCGCGACGACGAGGCGCGGGCGGTCTTCACGCGGCTGCTCGGCCTGCGCAACGACCTCGGCCTGATCTCCGAGGAGTACGACCCGGCGGCCGGCCGGATGCTCGGCAACTTCCCGCAGGCGTTCACCCACCTGGCGCTCGTGAGCTGTGCGTATTTCCTCGAGCGGGGAGGGTCGCCGCGCAAGATGCGGCCCATGTAAGAGTCAGCGGTGGCCGAAGTGGTGCGCGCGTGGAAGCGCGGACTGCACCTCGGCGAGACCCGCAACCTCGCGGGCGAGCGGGCCCAGGGTCTCCAGCGCGCTGACGAGCACGTTCAGGTTGCGGTCCGACCGCTCCAAGCGCCCACGGGCGAGAAGCAGCGGCTCACCTCTGACGAGCGGGCGGTACCGCTCGTAGACCGGCGGCGGGACGATCAGGTTCACCTGCCCGACCTCGTCCTCGAGGAGCATGAAGACGACCCCGTTGGCGGTCGCCGGCCGCTGGCGGGCGATTGCCATCCCGGCAACGGCGATCTCGCTCCGGTCCGGGATGCCGGTGAGCTCGCCGGTGCCGACCGTGCCGGCAGGAAGGTGCGACCGGAGCAACTCGAGCGGATGCGGACCGACAGAGAGGCTCGTCATCCCGTAGTCGGCGAGCATCCGCTCCCAGTCGCTCTGGGGCGGGAGCTCCGGAATCGGAGCGGTCGGCTCGAGCGGAAGCGCGAGCTGTAGCGTCCCGCGAGCTATGCTCGCGGGCCGGGAAACGACACCAACTCGCCACAACAATTCCCGCCTGGGCAATCCGAACGAGTCGCATGCCCCACTGGCTACGAGCGCCTCGAGCGCGTTGCGATTCACCGGCGCCCGCCGAGCCAGGTCGGCGACGTCCGCGTATGGCTGGCCGGCGGCGACCGCCTCGGCCTCCTCCTCGCCGACCGAACGGACGTAGCCGAGTCCGACACGCACCGCGCCGTCCTGGCTCGTGCACTTCGCGACGCTGAGGTTGACGTCGGGCGGCAGCACCTCGACTCCCCGCCGCTGACCGTCCCGCACGAGACTTGCAGGCGGGTAGAAGCCCATCGGCTGGGCGTTCATCAACGCGCAGAGGAACTCGGCCGGGTAGTGGTGCCGGAGCCAGGCGGACTGGTAGGCGAGGAGCGCGAACGCGGCCGAGTGCGACTTCGGGAAGCCGAACCCGGAGAAGCCCGCGAGCTTGTCGTAGATCAGGTTGGCAAGATCGGCGTCCACGCCCTGTGCCAGGGCTCCGGCGACGAAGCGGGAGCGCAGGGCCTCGATCGCCTCCTCGCTCCGTTTTCGGCTCATCGCTCGGCGCAGCCCCTCCGCCTCGCCGACGGTGAACCCGGCGAGCGCCATCGCCACCTCGAGCACCTGGTCCTGGAAGACGACGACGCCGAGCGTCTCGCGGAGCGGCTCCGCGAGCGACGGGTGGTCGACCGGCGGGACGTACGACGGGTCTTCGCGGAGCTTCTGGCGGCGCTCGATGTACGGGTGGACCGCCCCACCCTGGATCGGCCCCGGCCGGACGAGTGCGACCTGGACCGTCAGGTCGTCGAGGTTCTCGGGCCGCGTGCGCAGCAGGCTCTGCATCTGCGCGCGGCTCTCGATCTGGAAGTCGCCGATCGTGTCGGCCCGCTGGATCTCGGCGTACACCGCCTGGTCGTCGAGCGGGATCCGGGAGAGATCGATCGTCCTGCCGCGCAGCCGGGCGATCTGGTCGACGCAGTCCTCGACGGCGGAGAGCATCCCGAGACCGAGCAGGTCGATCTTCAGGAAACCGGCGTCGGCGCAGGAGTCCTTGTCCCACTGGCAGATCTGGCGCCCTTCCATCGCCGCCGGCTGCACCGGGACGAGCTCGACCAGCGGCCGGCTGGAGATCACCATCCCGCCCGGATGCTGGGAGATGTGCCGCGGCAGCCCGGCGATCTCGTGCGCCAGCGTCCCGAGCGCCCGCCAGCGGGCGGAAGCGTGGTCGCCTGGGAGCCGCTCGACCTCCTCGGCCACGCGGTGCGGGTTCCCCTCGGTCACGCGCGTGAGCCGCTCGAGCTCCGCGGCGGGTAGCCCGAGCGCCTTGCCGAGGTCGCGGATCGCCCCGCGCGAGTGGTACGTCGAGAAGGCGGCGACGAGCGCGGCGTGCTCGCGGCCGTACCGCTCGGTCACCCGGACGATCAGCTTCTCGCGGATGTCCCGCGGGAAGTCGAGGTCGATGTCCGGCGCCGAGACCAGCTCCCGGTTGAGGAAGCGGCCGAGCGAGAGATCCGCCTCCACCGGGTCGACGTGTGAGAGACCGGTCAGGTAGCAGACGATCGAGCCGACCGAGCTGCCGCGGCCACGCCCGGGCGGAAGCGCGTGGCGGGAGGAGTCGGGGCCGCGCACCTCGGCGGCGACCTCGCGCGCGAGCTCGAGCACCTCCCAGTGGAGGAGGAAGAAACCGGCGAGCTTCAGCTCGGCGATCAGGTCGAGCTCCTCGCGCAGGCGCACCTTCGCGAGCCTGCGGAGGCGCGAGGTGCGGTAGCGGTCCTCGAACGCCCTGAGACACACCTCGCGCAGCTGCCCGTCGGGGGTCTCGAAGCCGTCGGAGAAGTCGGGGTAGCGGTAGCCGAGCTCCTCGGTCAGGTCGAAGGTCAGTCCGGCGGCGAGCTCGGCCGTGCGGAGAACGGCGTCCCGGTCGCCGGGGAAGCGGTCGATCATCTCCTCCGGCGGGAGGAGAACCGACTCGTGATTTCCCCGCCGCTCCTGCTCGCAGCCGTCGAGCGACGAGCGGCAGCGGATCGCGACGAGCGCGTCCTGGAGGGCGCTCCGCCGGTCGTGGTGCACGTGGACGTCGCCGGTGGCGACGGTGGCAACGCCGAGATCGCGGGCGAGCTCGCGGAGGGCCGCGTTTCGCCTGGCGTCGCCGCGCTCGTACGGGCGCTGGAGCTCGACGTAGAAGCGGTCCCGACCGAAGGCCGCGGCGACGCGCGCGGCGGCGTTCGGGTCGTGCGTGCCGAGCCCGTGGCGTGCGCAGCCGGAGAGGCAGACGAGGCCGTCGGTTCGCTCGAACAGCGATTCGGGAGGGAGCTCGGGCGGGAGCAGGTCGGCCCCTTCCTTCGGGCGGGTTCCGGCGTGCGCCTCGGTGATCAGACGGCAAAGGTTGGAATAGCCCAGCGGCGTCTCGACGAGGAGGGTGACATGGGTGCCTCCTTCCAAGCTGAGCTCGGCGCCGGTGATCGCTCGGACGCCGAATGCCTTCGCCGCGTGCGCGAACTCGAGCGAGCCGCAGACGCCGTCGTGGTCGGTGAGCGCGAGCGCCTCGTAGCCGAGGTCGGCAGCCCGCGCTGCAAGCTCCTCGGGAGTGGACGCCCCGTCCAGGAACGAGTACGCGGAGTGGCAGTGGAGCTCCGCATAGCTCATGATCCGAGCCGATGGAGCCGACCGTGCACGGGCCGGCCGAGGGCGAGCTGCTCGCGGTCGCAGGGAACGAGATCGTGTTCAAGGCAGGCGTCGCGGAGACGGACGGCGCCCTGGGCTACGACATCGAGAACGTCTAGGTGCCGCTCCCGCTGCTGGTGGCCCCGGGTGAGGGAGAGGGCGAGGCGATCAGCGACACGCCTACTCGCGAGCTCCGCATCCTCTGCGAACACGACTGGCTGAACGTGACCTGGACACGACATGCGGCCGGTGAGCGTGGCGCCGAACCGCACATCCACCTCCGGCACGTCGACGCCTTCTACGTGCTCGACGGCGAGCTGACCCTGCAGGTGGGCCCCGAACTCGGCCGGGTGACGGCCCCTGCCGGGACGCTCGTGATGATGCCGCCGGGGGTCGTGCACGGCTTCGCCAACGACGGCCCGGGAGACGTTCGTTTCCTGAACTTCCATGCGCCGGGCTGCGGGTTCACCGACTACCTCCGCGGGCGCAGCGACTTCGACCAGCACCCTCCGCCTGCCGACGGAGGCCGTCCGGCGTCCGACACGCTGGTCGTTCCACCCGGAGGCGGCGAGCGCTTCCAGCGCGAGGACCGGGTGAACACGATCCTCGGCGAACTTCCCGAGATCTCCGTGTTCCGGCTCGAGGTCGAGGCCGCCTGGCCGGGCATCGGGACGCACCAGCACTCCGACCAGGTGGACATGTTCTTCGTGCTGGACGGCGAGAGCGGCTTCGTGGTCGGCGACGACGTCGCCCGGGCCGGGCTCGGATCGTTCTATGCCGCCCTGCCTGAAGTGCGGCACGGCGTCCCCAACGACCCGGGGAGACGAGCCGTCTTCCTCAACGTGCACGCCCCGGACGCCGGCTTCGCCGAGGGCATCCGCCGCCAGTAGCGGGAGGATGTTCGCGTTCCGAACTACTTGAACGTCCAGTGTTCGGGGTGCGCGCGGATCGCCGCTCGCGCGAAGACGATCCGGCCGATCGCGTGGACGTGGAAGGCCAGCTCGCCGAGATCGGCCGGGTGGGCCTGGGGAAGCTCCTTGAAGGCGAGGTACACGCGTCCTGCGAGTTTCGCCACCTCGATCTCGTCCGGGGTCAGACCCTCCACGTCCATATCAGCCAGCTCGGGACTCACGTTCAGCCTCCCCGCTTCTTCTCGAGATTTCGTCGCCGCGACCGACATGGCGGGCGCGGCCCAGTTACGTCTGCCGTGAGACGAAGGGGAGGGGGGCTCGCGCGGGGAACCGGCTGTTCCCCCCGCGGGAGCGAGCCGGAGGCGAGCGACATCAGGCTCCTCTCTGTGAGAACCACCCGCCCCGCTCCTGGTCGTTGAAGACGACGACGTTCTGGCCGCTCTCGAGCACGACCTCGAAGTAGCGGCGGCTGATCGGCTCCTCGGTCCACCACCGGTCGAGCACCCGCCACTCCTCGCGGACGACCGCCACTTCCTGGCGATTGACGAGCCGCGGCGTCCCGTCAAAGCGCTCCTCGACGTGGACCGGCTGCGGCTCTAGCAGTCGCGCGGAACGAGCAGTGCGCGCTGCTCCGGGATCCGCGACCACGGCGCGACCTCGACGACGGTTGCGACCGCTCCGGCGCCTGCGCGCGCACGAACCTGGCGCAGGCCGTCCCGGAGGCGGGTCTGGAGCTCATCGCCTTCCAGGCGACAAAGGGCATTGCCTTCGGGGCGGACGAGCGCGAGCTGGCGACCTTCGGACTCGGCGAGCGCGAGCAGCTCGACGCCGAGCGAGAGAACGGGTGCGGGGAGCTCTGCGAGCTTCGGCCCGAGCGCCGCCCGCAGGACCCCCCGCTCCGCGCTCGGCTCGCGAAGCGTCACTGTGCGCCGCCACGAGCCCCCGCCGACGAGTCGCGCCGAGAGCGCGACCTTGCGGATCTCCCGTCCGCCGCGCTCGGGGCGGGCGAGGATCCGGTCGAGCAGTGCTGCCAGTGCCCGCCGAAGGGTCAGCTCGTTGGCGACCGCTTCGGGAAACTCGAGCCGCTCGGCGAGGCCGGCCGCCGGCGGCCGTGCTGTGACCTTGGCCCGGTCACCGTCTTTCAAGCCGGCACCGCCTCTCGCCAGGCTCCAGGCGCGCCAACCGTCCGGCCCCAGTCGTTCGGCAACGGCGCTGCCCGGTAGCCCGGCAAGCTGTCCGATCTTCTTCACACCTAGGTCCTCACAGTCCTCCCGCAGCTTTTCCTCGACAGGTAACAGCGACAGCGGGAGCGGTGCGAGGAACTCCTCGGTGCGGCCGTCGTCGACCACCACCGCTTGGCCCGGCCTGGCGATTGCGGCCGCGGCGAGGGCGGCGAAGCGGCGGTCGGCCGCGCCGGCGGAGGCGCTCCAGGCGGTTCCGACCGCGGCGAGCGCTCGCTTGAGCGCGGGCTTGACGCCGCCGTAGAGCCGCTCGACGCCGCGCGTGTCGAAGTAGAGGCAGCCGGGCTCGACCGGCTCGATCGCGAAGCCGCTGTCCTCGAGCCTCTTGAGGATCCCCTCCCACGCCTCCTCGACCCCGGCCGGGTCACGCTCGACGAGGACGAGCGACGGGCAGGTGGCGAGCGCCTCTCCCAGCCGCATTCCGGGCCGGACGCCGGCCGCCTCCGCGGCAGCGGTGACGGGTCCGAGCAGCGGCTCGGTCCCCGGTTCCGGGGCGAGCGCGGCCGGGTGGAGCCCGACCCGAGGACGGCTGTGGAGCGCCGCTTGGAGCTCGAATCCGGGGGCGAGGATGGAGGCGATCATTCGAACACATGTTCTACACGAACAGGTGTTCGACTGTCAAGGTGTCCTAGGTACCAAGTCCGGGCTACGCTCGCGAGAGGATGCCGCTCTCGAGGAGAGTCGCACGTTTCAACGAGCGGGTCACGAACCGGCTGACCCGGCCACTCGCCCCCCATGCGCCCGGCTTCGGCGTCGTCGTCCACACCGGGCGGACATCCGGCCGCGTGTATCGAACGCCGGTCAACGTGTTCGTACACAACGGCCGGTTCGCCGTCGCGCTCACCTACGGGCGGGAGGCGGAGTGGGTGAAGAACGTGCTGGCCGCCGGTGGGTGCGAGCTCGTCACCCGTGGGCGCCAATACCGGCTCACCGACCCGGAGCTCGTCCACGACGGCGGCCTCGCGCCGGTGCCGCCGGTCGTCCGTCCGGTCCTGCGTCTGATCGGCGCGGCGGATTTCCTGTTGCTGCGGGACACTCAGCGGCCCGACAGCCGAGTCGGGTAGCCTCGTTCCTCGATGAGAGAGCACATGACGAAGGACCAGCACGCCCAGCTCGAGGCCGAGCTCGCCGAGCTCGAAGGGCCACGGCGGAAGGAGATCGTGGAGGCGATCGCAGTCGCGCGCGGGCACGGCGACCTCTCCGAGAACTTCGAGTACCACTCGGCGAAGAACGAGCAGGGGCTGCTCGAGCGGAAGATCGCGATCCTGCGCGCCCGGCTCGAGGACGCGGAGATCGTCGAAGGCGGCGACCCGGACGTGGTCGCGGTCGGGTCGCGGGTCGTGGTCGAGGACGAGACCGGCGGCCGGCTCGAGGTCGAGATCTCCGGCCTCGGGGGCAACGGGACGACGTCCCCCTCCTCCCCGCTCGGCGCCGCGCTGCTCGGGCGCCGGGTCGGCGAGACCGTCGACGTCCAGGCGCCGAAGAGCACCTGGCAGGCGACGATCGTCGAGATCGCCGCCGCCGGTTAGATCCACTCCAGCTCGCCGACCGTCCGCTCGTTACGAACGTTGCCCGTGTTCAGCGTCGTCTTCGGCTCGATCAGGACGACGTGCGTCTCCCCCTCGGCGACCGGCCGGTGCTCGACGCCTTTCGGGACGACGAGCAGTTCCCCGGGCTCGAGGATCACGTCGCCGTCGCGCAGCAGCCTCCCCGGGATGATCGTGTGGTACGGCCGCCGGCCCGGTTCCACTGCGCCCGACACCGAGAAGCCCGCACCGCGGTTCTGGAGCGCGACGCCGGTGCCCGGAGCGCAGAGCCCGGACCCGAAGCCCATGTAGTT
>JBKOVQ010000042.1:0-9897 GCA_046723985.1 Actinomycetota bacterium
GGCTTCGATCGCGACCGGCGACGGCTCGTAGCCCGCGGGCGTCGCCGCGACGAACTGCATACCGAGCTTCGCGCACATCACCATCAGCGAGGCGCAGACGTTGTTGCCGTCGCCGAGCCACGCGACCCGCACGCCGTCGAATCGGCCGAGGCGCTCTCGGATCGTCATCGCATCGGCCAACGCCTGGCACGGGTGCGTTTCGTCCGTAAGGCCGTTGACGACGGGGATGTACGCGTGTTCGGCGATCTCCTCGAGGACCGACTGGGCGAACGTGCGGATCACGATCGCATCGAGGTAGCGCGAGAGCACGTAGGCGACATCTCGGGGCGCCTCGCGCGAGCCGAGCCCGATCTCCGGGCCTGTGAGGTAGACCGCGTGCGCGCCCAGCTGCTCGACCGCAAGCTCGAAGGACACCCTCGTCCGCAGCGACGGCTTCTCGAGGAACAGGCCGACGCTCCGCGCGGGGAGGAGCGGCTCGTCGACGTAGCGCTTGCGCTCGTCCTTGAGCCGGTCGGCCAGGTCGAGCACCGAGCGAAGCTCGTCGGTGCTCCAGTCCGCGACCCGCAGAAAGTCCCGTCCTTTGAGGCTCTCCACCGCATGGATGCTAGTGCAGAAGTGACTTGACAGTCAGACGCTTAAGTTTTATTCTTGTGGTCAAGTCAATGTACGAAGGAGGAACCACCATGGCAACGCTGGTTCGCTGGGACCCGGTCCGCGAGCTCGCCGCCTGGCAGAACGACGTGGAGCGGCTGATGGGCACGTTCCTACGCGGCGCGTCTGCCGGCACGAACGGCGAGCGCTGGGCGCCGCCGCTCGATGTCTGGGAGACCGACGACGAGCTGGTGTACGCGTTCGACCTGCCGGGAGTCCCCGAGGAAAAGATCTCGGTCGAGTTCGAGGACGGCACCGTGACGGTCTCTGCCGAGCGCGAGCGCTCGGAGGAGGTTTCGAAGGATCGGTTCTATCGCTTCGAGCGCCGGCATGGCATCTTCGCGCGCTCGATTGGGCTGCCGCAGGGCGTGACGGAGGGCGACATCCGCGCCGACTACAAGGACGGCGTGCTCGAGCTCCACGTCACGAAGCCGAAGGCGCCGGAGCCGCGGAAGATCCAGATCGGCACCGGTTCCAAGGCGACGATCGAGGGCAAGGCGAAGAAGTAACGCCGTTCGCGGCGTAACGCCTCTGCAGGGTCAGACCCCGTCGGGGTCTGACCCTGTCGTCTTTCAGGGAGCGTCCACGTCGAGCCCGGCTTCCGCGAGCAGCTCGCGCAGCCGGCGCAGGCCGGTGAACATCCGGCTCTTGATCGTGCCGAGCGGCTGGCCGAGCCGTTCGGCGAGCTCCGACTGGGTGAACCCGCCGTTGTAGGAGAGCTCGAGCGCCTCGCGCTGCTCGGGCGGGAGCTTTCGCAACGCCTCCTGGACGACCTGGCGCTGGGCGCGCAGCCAGGCCTCCTCGTCGGTTGCCTCGCCCGCCGGCTGGGCGAGCTCGTCGATCGGGTCGGCGCGGCGCCGCTCCTCCCGGCGGACGAGGTCGACCGCGCGGCGGTGGACGAGGGTGAGGATCCACGTGCTGGGCTTGCCGTGCTCGGCCAGGAAAGTCCCGGCGGACCGCCAGACGGCGAGGAACCCCTCCTGCACGACGTCTTCCGCGAGCGTCCGGTCGCGCACGATCCGGAGCGCCAGCCCGTAGGCGATCCGGCCGTAGCGGTCGTAGAGCTCACCGAGGGCAGAGTCGTCGCCGCGCGAGACGAGGGCGAGCAGCGCCTCGTCGGACAGGTGGGCGAGGTCCCGCCGCGAGCTCGCGTCCGCCTGGGTCTCTCCGCGGATGAAGTCGGCCACTTTCGACATGGAGCCTATGTCGTCTCCGCCCGGAGCAGAAGCGGGCCCGTCGGTCGTCGCGACCCGGCGAGAGGCTCGATCGACACCGCCACCGCTGCGCCCCGTAGGACCGGCCGGGTGAGCGTCGTCAGAGGGCCGCGGACCCAGCCTGCCGGGATCGGTTTGTCGCCGGCGGCGATCACCCAGACCTCGTAGCCCTTCCCCGCCGGCGGCCGCGGCAGCGGCCGGACGGCGAGAACCGCGTCGCCGGACCTATCGACCAGCAGCGTTGCCCTCGCACCGCGCGCCTCGTATCCGCGCATACCGCCGAGCGAGCGGCCGTCGTCCCAGGGCCGCAGCACGATCGCGAGCGCGGCGCAGGCGGCGAGAGCGGCCGCGACCGTGACCAGCTGGGGGCGGCGCCGTCTGCGGAAGGGGACGACCGGAGCCCCGGTGTCGAGGACGCGCAGGCGCAGCTCCGGTCGCGGGACGGGCTGGTCGATCGCGAACGCGAGCGCGACTGCTGCGACCCGCAGTCGCGCGAGCTCGTCCTCGCAGTTCGGGCAGATCGCCAGGTGCTGCTCGAACTCGGCCGCTTCGTCGCGGTCGAGCGCGTCGAGGGCGAACGCCGCTGCGGGCTCGTGCACCACCGGCTCAGCCGAGGTGGGGGAGGGCGCGCGCCGTCATCACCAGCCCGAGCCCGAGCACGACGATGGCGCTGAACGCGGGGAGAAGACGGATCGCGCCGCCGTTGAAGTCGACACGCTCGAAAGTCCGCTTTGCCGTCACCGCGACGAGCCCGATTGTGGTCATCGCGGCGGCGAGTCCGGCGCTGAACGCGAGGATCAGGACGAGCCCATACCCGACCCGGTGGAGCGAGATCGCCGCCAGGAGGACGACCAGCGCGGTCGGGCAGGGGACGATCCCGCCCGAGACGCCGATCCCGAGCAGGCGGCGCGGGCTGAGCGCCCGGTCGTGGTCGTGATCGTGGGAGTGCCCATGCCCGTGGTGGTGATCGTGTTCGTGGCCGTGATGGTGGTCGGGAGCCTTACGCCCGCGCCACTCGCGGACCCGCCAGCGCAGGACGCTGACCCCGACGGCGACGATCAGGAGCGCCGAGACGAGGTTGAGCCAGGGATAGAGCTGGTCGGGGACGATGAACGCGGACAGGCTGAGCGTGACGAGCCCGAGGGCGAAGACGCCGATCGTGTGCGTTACGGTCACCGTCATACCGAGGAAGACCGCGTGCCTCGGCGTCCCGCGCGAACCGACCAGGTATGCAGCGACGATCGACTTCCCGTGGCCCGGGGAGAGGGCGTGAGCGGCGCCCCAGAACATTGCGATCAGGATCGAGAGTGCGACGAGGCCCGGGCTGAGGCGGTCACGGGCGATCAGGCTCGCGAACCCGCCGTCGGCGACCGCGCGAACGCCGACACGCTGCTCGAGCACGTTCCTCGGCAGGAGGACGGGCGCCGCCTCGTCCCCGGAGCCCGGCTCGACCGTCAGGCCGGCGGAGGCGACGTCCAGCGGGCTCTGGAGGAGATCCTTCGGGTAGGCGAGGAGCTCCGAGCTGACCGACTTCGACGGCACGGTGGAGGAGCGCGTTCGCGCACCGGACGCCGGCCGGACGGTGATCTCCTTCCACCCGATCCGGCCGGGGTAGTTCATGTCCCGGTACCGGATCGCGCTCTCGCCGGCGAGCCTCGGTCCGCGGAAGACGACCTCCAGCCGGGTCGTGCGCAGCCCGGCCTGGCCGGGTGGGAAGGCGAGGACGTGCCGAACCGGCGTAAGCGTCGCGCGCCGGCCGTCGACGGTCACGACGAGGTGCCGGCCGATCGAGCGGGCGAGTCGGTTCGCGTACGCGGCCTCACCCTTCGCCGACACCTGAGGCGTCGCCTGAAAGGTCGGGATCTCCGCAAGGTCGAGGACGTAGAGGACGTACAGCCGGTCGCCGGACGGCTGGATCCGGCTGTACTGGTTGACGGTGAAATTGCCCAGCGGATGGGCTTTCGCCGACAGCGGGGCGAGGAGCGCGATCGTCGCCAGGGCGAGGAGCACGACGAACCGCTTCACGAGGCGTTCCTCCGTGCAACCGGCGCCCACAGGAGCGAGAAGCGCGGGTTGAGCGCGAGCGCGCGCCGAAACCACAGCCGCGCGGCCGCGCTGTGGCCGAGGCAGCGCTCGACCATCCCGCGGTGGAAGAACTTGAGGGCGTCCTGCGTGCCGAGCCGGAGGGCTGCTTTCGAGTATGGCAGCGCCTCCGCGCACCGGTCGTTGCGGACGAGCGCCCAGCCGAGCACGTCGTCGCCGTCGATCGACGGCCGCTCCGAGCGGGCGAGCCGGGCGCGCGCGAGCGCATGGCGCAGCGCGATCCCGTGGTCGACCTGGAAGAGCGCGATCTCGAGGTCGGTCTTGACGCCGTTTGCGTTCAGCAGCTTCTCGATCGCACCGATCAGGTCGTACTGCCTCTGCGCGAGGACGCGGCGGCCCGTGACGCGGTAGAGGTCGCCGAGGGCGGCGACGTACTGCGGGAGGGGGATCGAGTCCACCGCCTGCCGCTCGGCGGCGATCGCGAGACGGTACCTGCCCTGCGCACCCAGGACCTGGGCGAGCGCGTCGAGCCCGTACGCGTAGCCGGGAAAGACGTGGAGCGCGAGCCGGTACTCGCGCTCGGCGTCGCCGTAGCGGCCGTGGTTGAAATAGAGCTTGCCGAGCTGGACGTGCGTCCACGCGGTCGGCTCGGTCGCGCCCGTGGCGGCGTCCACGGCGAGCTTCATCGCCCGGATCGCCGCTGCAGTGTGTCCGAGCAGCTCCCGGCCGTAGGAGACGCGGGCGTACGACGAGAGGTTCGGGCGCATGCTGTTCATCCGGTCGAACGAGGCGAAGGCCTGCGCGTAGCGGCCGAGCTCGAGCTGGCCGTCGCCGATCACGCCGAGCGGCTGGGCGGAGTACGGGTTGAGGTCGTGGGCCTGCCGGCCGAGCTCGAGCGCTGCGCCGAAGCGGTGGCGGGAGAGGGCGAGCGACCCGAGCCCGCTCACGGCGAGCGAATCCTTCGGATCGAGAGCGAGGGCGCGCCGCAATGCGCCCTCCGCCCTCGGGTACCAGCTCGGGTCACCCGTCTCGCGGGCCCGCTGCTGGTAAGCCAGGCCGAGCAGCGCATAGGCGTGCTCGTCCTTGGGGTCCGCCTCGAGTCGCGACTGGAGGTCGGCGACGAGCGAGGCGGTGCTGCCGTTAAGGGCGAAGCCCTGCTTGAAGTTCTCGGCGGACTGGGCGGCGGCGAGCGACGCGGGTGCCGCCGTCGACGTCTCGCGGAGAACGCCTCCGAGGAGGAGGGCGGTTGCGGCCAGGGCCGCCACCGCCGTTGCAACGGTGAGTCTCCTCCAGGTCACGGATTGGCGTGGAACCGGGCGCGGCCGTCCCACGGAGACGCGATGAACGGGAACGAGGCCGGCAGCGCCTTGTCGTTCACGTCGACGCCGTCGCCTGCCCCGAGGCCGATGTAGTTCGGCCCGCCGACGACCTGCACGGCCACATCGGTGACGTCGTCGATCGGGCGCCGGCCGTTCGGCCAGCCCGCGTTGTCACCGGCGAGGACCGTCAGCCGCTGCTGGGAGGCGAGCGGAGTCGGGCCGATGTTCAGGTTCAGGCGCAGGAGCTCCGACAGCTTTGTGTCGCTCGGCTGGTACTTCAGCAGGACGTTCACGAGGTCGGTGCGGTTGAAGTTGCTGAGCGCGAGGTCGGCTGCCGCTGCCGGCGGATTCGGCGAGCACGACGGGTCGCCGAACGGCGTGCACCCGGTGTTCGCGCCGAACACGAGCTGCATCGCCAGCGCAAGTCTCGGCTTCAGGTAGTACTGCAGGAACTTCGACTCGTCCTCGGGCTCGGTCGCGTTCCAGCTGTCCTTGTCCTGGAGCCCGATGATCACCTCGTTGACGAGCGGGTTCGCGAGCCGCTGCACCTGCACCCACTTGCCCTTGTCGTCGCCCTTGCCCTGGACGCTGATCTTCTGCCGGCTCGTGCTGGCATACGCGCCGAGCGTGGTCGTGCCGGTGTCGCCGGTCAGGAGCGTGGAGGGGACCTGGAGGGCGATCGTATGGACGTTGAAGCCGGAGAGCATGTCCGTCCCCGGGCTGCGCAGGTTGAGCGTGTCGAAGACCGCGCCCAGATCGATGTAGAACGGGTCGTCGCGCTGGCCGGCGAAGACCCGGACGCCGCCGTCGAGGGTGTAGGTGCCCTCGTCGACGAGCTGCTGGTAGTTCGGCATCGTCCGCGGGCCGACGTTCGAGGGCACCGCGAAGAGCCCGCTGCCGAGGACGGTCCGCTTCTTGTTCTTGACCATCGTCAGCGTGTACGTCTGGCGGACGCCGAGGCCTTCCGAGCCTGCCCCGTCGAGGTGCGTGATCGGCGGAACGGCCGTGTACGCGAGGGGCACGCCGAGCGCCGTCGTGTCTTCGCGGAGCTCGTTCTTGAAGCTGAGCTCGAACTCGACGTCGTCGGCGACGCCGTCCTTGTCGTTGTCGACGTTGAACGTGTAGAGGACGCTCGGATCGAAGTTGAAGTAGTTAGGGCCCGAGCTCGGCTCCTCGCCGGGGATGACGTCCATGATCAGGTCGACCTTGTCGCTCTGCCCCGGCTCGTAGCTGCGGAACATGAAGAAGTCGGTGATGTCGGCTTCCGGATCGAGCGAGATCAGCGGCGCCTCGCGGTGGCTGGCCGCGGCCGCGGACTGCGGTCCGGAAGCCCGGCTCAACAGCGCTGCGAGGACGAGCGCGGCGGCGAGCGTCAAGCCGATCGCAGCTGCTCCTCGTCGCTTCGTGATGAGTGTCATGCCTGCCCTCTCCTTCCGTGGGTACGGGCGTGGTTCGTTCGTGCCTTCACGACGGTTCGGTCGGCGGAGAGGGCCCGCGTTGCCGCGGACCCTCCCCGGACGCCTGCCTACTTGGTCGCCTTTGCGTTCTCGTAGCCCTGGTGCGGAGCCGGGACGTACGGGAAGTGGTCGAGATTCGGGACGTCGTTCGCGTTGACGCCGTCGCCGAGGGGCACCTTCTTGCCCTTGAGGAAGCCGGCGACCGCCTGCTCCTCGATGTCGACGATGTCGTCGGCGAGTCGGCGGCCGTTCGGGAAGCCGGCGTTGTCGCCGCCGAGCACGCCCATGCGGCTGGCCTTCGCCGCGGGGGTGACCGGGACTGCGAGGTTGACCCGAAGCTCGTCCGCGAAGGTGTTCCCCGTGAAGGTCACCTTCGGGATCCCGGTACCGAGCACCGCGACGAGGTCGTCACGGCCGGCCTCCGGGACGCCGAGCTTGTACAGCTTGTTCAGCACCGCCGCGAGGATGGGCGTCTCGTAGTACTTCTTGAACTGCGCATCCTGCGCGGGGGTCGTGCGGTTCCAGAGGTCCTTCAGCCCGGTCGGAATGACGACCTCGTTGATCAGCGGCTCGCCGAGGCGGGACACCTGCGTCCAGCCGGGCCGGACCTTGCCGTTCACGGTCACGTTCTGCCGGTCGGTCGAGGCCCAGACGCCGATCGTGTGGCTCGGAGTGTCGATTAGCCCGATCGGGATCTGGAGGGCGATCGTATGGACGTTGTAGCCGGAAAGGAAGTCCTTGCCGCCGCCCATGTTGCCCGTCGTCCCAGCCTTGCGGATCGCGACCAGGTCGAAGATCGCGCCGACGTCGGCGAAGAACGGGTCGTCGCGCTGGCCGGCGAAGATCCGTAAGCCGCGTTTGGTGACGATCTCCTTCTCCGCGGCGGCCTCGTAGTCCTTGACCCCGACGAACCCGTTGAAGCGCGGGCCGATGTTGTTGATCGGGGTCTTGCCGTTCGCGAACCCGCGGTTGTTCCGCCACATCTGCCACGTCTGCTGCGTGTTCCCGAGGAAGAACGGGCCGGTCGGCGTCTTGAAGCGGAAGCTGTACGTGATGTCCGGCTTCCCGTCGCCGTTCCGGTCGATGTGGATGTTGTACCGCGCGTTCTGGGAGAACGTGTAGTAGTTCGGCCCAGCGGCCGGATCCTCGCCGGGAATCCAGTTGGCGACGATCGTCAGCGTGTTGGGCCGGTCCGGACTGCGGAACGCGTACAGGTCCGTGTTGTCCGCGGTCGGATCCTCCGAGATCAGAGGTGCCTCGCGGTGGCTGGACGCGTGTCCGGAGCCGGGGCCTAGGCGGGCGACGAAGAGCGCGGTCAGCACTGCTCCGACGACCGCCAGCAGCATGAATGCGTAACGCTTGCGCATTCGGTCTGGCTCCTTTCTGACGGCCGGTCGGTTGAGGTCTGCGAAGAAGTGGCCGTCGTACGGCGCCTGATTCGCGCGAGCCGCTCATCCGGTTCGGTGGCGTCCCGAACCGCCGTCACCTAGGATTCGCGGGCTACATCGGCCTGTACGACGAAGAGAACAGACGCGCAGGTGCCGTTCTACTCTGGGAGAGCAAGGAGACGGCTGAAGCTGCCGAGCAGGAGCTCGCAGAACGCCGCCGCCAGATTGCGGGCGCCATGGGCTTCACCGTCGAGTCGGCAGACCTCTACGAGGCGCCGGTCGTGGAGCTCGAGGCGGTCCACGGGCGCTCTTCGATCGTCGCGACGCTGCTAAGCGGCGTTGGCCGATCTGCGCGAGCTGGCCCGCGGAATCCATCCGGCGGTGTTGACCGATCATGGTCTCGATGCCGGTGTACGCACGCTGGCCGAGCGAGCGCCCATTCCGGTCGAGATCAGGGCGACCGACAAGCGCCTCCCGGGGGAGGTGGAAACTGCCGTCTACTTCATCGTCGCGGAGGCGCTGGCCAACGTCGCCAAGCACTCCCGCGCCTCGAAGGCGTGGGTCAGGATCGAGCAGCGGAACGGTGCCGTTCGCGTCGAGGTGGGCGACGACGGCGCCGGGGGCGCAGCCCTCGACGGCCGGCTGAGTGTCGACAGCCCGGTCGGCGGCGGCACGCGCGTCCTGCTGGAGATCCCGTGCGCGTCGTGATCGCTGACGACACAGCGCTTCTCAGGCAGGGCCTGGCGCGCCTGCTCGCCGAGGCGGGGATCGAAGTCTGCGGTCAGGCGGCGGACGGGGGAGCGAACTCCTCAGGCTCGTTGAGGCCGAACTCCCCGATGTCGCGGTCGTCGACATTCGGATGCCGCCCACCCAGACCGACGAGGGACTCGTTGCCGCGACCGCGATCCGGGAGCGCTACCCGAAGGTCGGCGTAGTCGTCCTCTCCCAATACGTCGACGCGGAGTATGCGCTCCGGCTCGTGGACGGCGATGCAGGGCGCTGCGGTTACCTGCTGAAGGACCGGGTGACGGACGCGCAGGAATTGATCGGCGCGCTCGAGAGGGTCGCGGCTGGCGAGGTCGTTGTCGACTCGGAGCTCGTTGACGGCCTGCTAGCGCGTCGCCGTGAGTCTGATCCGCTCGAGGGCCTCACCGACCGCGAGCGCGAGGTGCTCCGGCTGATGGCCGAAGGCCTCACCGACCGCGGGATCGCCGAGCGGCTGTGGGTGACCCCGAAGACGGTCGAGACGCACGTCCGCCACATCCTGCGCAAGCTCGACATTCCGAGCGGCACAGAGCACAACCGCCGTGTTCACGCCGTCCTGGCCCAGCTCCGCGCCTAGCTCCTGTCCTTCTCTCGCTCGCGCTCCTTCTTCGCCGAGCGACGGATGAAATAGCCGAAGATCGCGAGCGCCAGGAAGACGCTGCCGGTCTCCGCGATCAGGCCGGGGATGCCCCCGTGGGCCAGGATCAGGCTCAGCCCTGCGAGAGCACCCACAGGCCACCCACGGTGAAGAGCACCATCAGCACGAGCATCGGGTACTGCGACCAGAGCGCCATCCGCGGCGAACGGAAGAGCCCCACGGCCCGGTCGTGGGCCACGGCCAGGCCAGCGACGTGGCCGATCACGAGTGCGCCGACCTGGACGTACCAGATCGTGTGCGGCGTCAGGAACGTGAAGTTCAGCTGGAAGCCGTGCGTGCGGAAGAGGTCCCAGCCCCGGCCCCACGGATCGGAGAGCAGCTTCACCCCGACCTCGCCCTGGTAGATCAGCAGCGAGAAGTAGTGGGCGATGATATAGACGAACGCGATCGGGATCAGGCTGT
>JBKOVQ010000078.1:0-14687 GCA_046723985.1 Actinomycetota bacterium
GCGTCGTACACGGGCAGGATCGCGCCGCCCGGGATCCCGAAGGCGACCTCGACGCCTTCGGCCTCGAGCGAGCGGAGGACGGCGTCGGCCCCGTTCACGCCGCGAACTCCACGTCGGTGCGGGTGGTGGGCATCAGCGCGAGTACGGCGTCCATGAAGTCGCGGGTCGTCGCCGCTGGACCCTGCCCCTCGAGATCCGCGGTGCGCACGCCGGAGGCGAGGGCGGTCGAGACGGCGCGCTCCAACGTGCGACCGGCGGCCTGCTGCCCGAGTCCCTCGGAGAGCATCAGCGAGGCGGCTAGCAGCATGCCGCTCGGGTTGGCCACGCCCTGGCCGGCGATGTCGGGCGCCGATCCGTGCGTCGGCCCGAAGATCCCCGGCCCGGTCTGGGACAGCCGTCCCGACGCGACGATCCGAGTACTGTCCCGACTGGCGGCCGCGAGGTCGGAGACCAGCTCGGCATGCGCCCGTTGGGTGACGACGACGCAGAAGCCGTCGGGCGCGTTCATCAGGCGCGGCAGCGCCTCGCTCAGCGAGAGCCGCTCGACTTCGACACCGGGATGGCGGTCGGCCTCCCAGGAGACGAACGTGCTCCACGTCGGGCCGTCGCCGACGGCGGCGACCTTCGCCTTGCGCGAGCTGGCGAGGTCGAAGGCACGGCGGACGACGAACGGCTCCATCTGGTCGTCGAGCGGGCTGACGACGGCGATGTCGCCGTCAGGGAGACGGACGCGCTGGACCCGCCAGGTGAGGTCGAGCTCGGTCTTCACGCCCTCGAGCGCGGGCTCCTTGGTCAGCACGACGAGGACGGCGTCCGCCTGGCGGCACGCCGCGCGCGTCTCCGCCGGCAGCGGGTGCCCGTAGCGGCTGACCGCCTCGCCCGCGAACGGCACGTGGACCTCCTCGACGCGGAAGCGGTGCAGCCGGCCTGCCTCCGCGAGCGCGCGGCTGGCTTCCGCCATCAGTTCCGGGCCGATGCCGTCCCCGCTCAGGCAGGCGACCGTGAAGGTCTGTTGCGTTCTCATCGGACAGGCACCTCCTCGAAGACGTCGTAGAGGGTCACGGCCTTGCGCTCGTCGGCAAGCCGCTTGAACCGGGCGAAGGCGGTACGGAGCTCGTCCGCCGGCAGGTCGATCCCGGCCTCCGCGCACGCCCGGGCGAATGCGTGCCGTCCGGAGTGCTTGCCGAGCGGCAGCGTCATCGTCAGCCCGAGCTCCGCGGGATCCATGATCTGGTACGTCGCGGCGTCCTTGAGCATCCCGTCCTGGTGGATGCCCGCCTCGTGGGCGAAGGCGTTGGCACCGACGATCGCCTTGTTCCGCTGTACGGCGTAGCCGGTCAGCCGGGAGACGAGCGCCGATGCTGCGCCGATCTCGCCGATGTTCACGCCGGTCTCGGCCTGAAGCTCGTCCGCGCGGACGCGAAGCGCCATCACGACCTCTTCGAGTGCGGCATTGCCCGCCCGCTCGCCGATCCCGTTCACGGTGCACTCGACCTGCGTGGCACCGGCGCGGATGCCGGAGAGCGTGTTCGCGACCGCGAGGCCGAGGTCGTTGTGGCAGTGGACGGAGAGGACGACGCTCCGGAGCTCGGGGCAGAGCTCCTGCACGCGGCGGAGGAACGCCTCGTGCTCGTCGGGCAGGCAGTAGCCGACCGTGTCGGGCAAGTTCACCGTGGTCGCGCCGAAGGCGATCGCTTCCCGGCACACCTCGGCGAGGAATGCCGGATCCGACCGGGTGGCATCCTCGGCGGAGAACTCCACCTCGTCCGCGAGAGCGATCGCCGTGCGCACGCTCGTCCGCACGCGCTCGAGCACCTCGGCCGGCTGCAGCCGGAGCTTGCGCTCCATGTGCAGTGCGCTCGTCGCGATGAAGACGTGGATCCGTGAGCGGCGAGCTCCCGCGACGGCCTCGCCGGCGGCCTCGAGGTCGTCCGGGTCGGTCCGCGCCAGCGCGGCGACGGTGACGTCGGTCACGGCCTGGGCGACCGCGCGCACGCCCTCGAAGTCACCCGGCGACGAGATCGGGAAACCGGCCTCGATCACGTCCACGCCGAGCCGCTCGAGCTGCGCGGCGATCTCCGCCTTCTCGTCAGGCTGGAGCGCGATGCCCGGCGACTGCTCGCCGTCGCGAAGGCTGGTGTCGAAGATCGTGATCCTGTTGGACAACGGTGTTCCTCCTCGTCTCGTCCGGTCCGGGGACGTACCGGTGGTGTGGAGCGGTCGGTGTGTGCGCTGCGAAGCGCGTGGTCGCGTACTCCCCCTAGAGGGGGAGAATCGAGACGACGAGAAGGATGATCCGGCCGCGCGCAGCCTCGGCGAGGCGGGCTGCTGAATGGGTGTCGTACGCGGCGCTCATCGTTCGGGTTTCTAGGTTGCCGGTCGCTTGCGGCTCTGTCAAGTGATCGGCAATTGCGCAATCAACCTTGACCTCGTCCGTGCGGTTGCCTACTCTGCTCGCAATGGCTTGTGCCGCGCGCCCGGTCTTTTCGATTCTCTTTCTCGGCGCGCGCAAGCTCGCGTGCTAGTCGGCGTCCCGTCCCTCCCGCCTTCGCCGGCTAGCTAACACCACAGAGGCGGATCCCCTTCAACCCACTCGAGGTGCGCCGTATGCGACCTCCGTTCGGCCCAACCCAGGAGCGCGACGCCTGCGGGATCGGCTTCGTCGCCGACTCGACCGGTCGCGCCTCGCGCGAGGTCGTCGATGCCCTACTCGAGGGCCTGCACAACGTGCGCCACCGTGGGGCAACAGCGGCCGACCGCAAGACGGGCGACGGGGCAGGCGTCCTCCTGCCGCTGCCGGACGACAGTCCCGGCGTCGCGATGGTGTTCCTCCGCGACGAGGACGTGCGCGGAGCGATCGAGGAGGCTTGCCGCGCGGAGGGGATCGAGCCGGTCGGCTGGCGGGAGGTGCCGGTCGACACGAACGCGCTCGGCGAGGGCGCCCAGGCGACGATGCCGCGCATCGAGCAGCTCATGCTCGGAGGCGCGGCAGACGAGCGGCGCGCATATCGCGCCCGCCGCCGCGCCGAGCGGACACCGGGCGCGTACATCGCTTCGCTCTCGTTCAGCACTGTCACCTACAAGGCGCTCTGCGCGGCGGAGGAGCTCGCGCGCTTCTACCCGGACCTGCGCGATCCGTCGCTCGCGGTGCCGTTCGGCATCTTCCACCAGCGTTTCTCGACGAACACCGAGCCCTCCTGGGAGCGCGCGCAGCCGTTCCGCGTGCTCTGCCACAACGGCGAGATCAACGCGATCCAGGGGAACGTGAACTGGATGCGGGCGCGCGAGGGGAATTTCGGCTCCGAGGACGACCAGCTGCTCCATCCGGTCGTCGACGAGACCGGTTCCGACTCGGCGATGCTCGACAACGCGCTCGAGCTGCTCGTCCGCCACGGCCGGGACGTGCGCCATGCGCTGACGATGCTCGTCCCCGAGGCCTGGGAGGCGAACCCCGAGCTCGATCCGGAGCTCCGCGACTACTACCGTTACCACTCACTTCTGGTCGAGCCGTGGGATGGGCCTGCGGGACTCGTGTTCACCGACGGTCGAGTCGTCGGCGCCGCGCTCGACCGCAACGGGCTGCGGCCCCTGCGGTACGCCGTCTGCGCCGACGGCCTCGTCGTCTGCAGCTCCGAGGCAGGCGCGGTGGACCTCTCCGGGCGGGGAACGGTCCGTCGCGGCCGCCTCGGGCCGGGTCAGATGATCGCAGTCGATCCCGAGCGCGGCTTCGAGGACAACGCCGGCGTCAAGCACCGTCTCGCCGCGCGGCGGCCGTACGGCAAGTGGCTCGCCGACGGCTTGCGCATCGAATCGAACGGGACGCCGGTCGAGCCGCCCGAAGGCGATCTCACCCGGCGGCAGGCGGTCTTCGGCTATACGCGCGAAGACGTGAACGTGATCCTGCGGCCCGTCGCCGGCCGTGGGCACGAACCGACCTCGTCGATGGGTGACGACACGGCGCTGCCGCTGCTCGCCGGGCGCGCCCGGCCCGTCTACTCGTACTTCCGCCAGCGTTTCGCGCAGGTGACGAACCCTCCGATCGACCACCTGCGCGAACGGCACACGTTCTCCCTCCGATGCATCCTCGGCGGCCGGGCCCCTCTGCTGACGGAGGGGCCCGAGACCGCTCGCGGCGCGGAGCTCGAGAGCTTCTTCGTCTATCCCGATTTCATCGACGAGCGCCTCAACCGGCTGGACGCGACCTTCGAGTCGGACCTCGAGAGCGCCTGCCGGGGGCTGGCCGACGAGGCCGAGGCCTTCGTCCGCTCGGGCCGAACCGCGCTGCTCGTCACCGATACCAACCCGGACCGGGCGCCGATCCCAATGCTGCTCGCCGTCGGCGCCGTTCACCAGCGGCTGGTCGCACGCGGGCTGCGCTCGCTGGCGACGATCGTCGTCGAGACCGACGAGGCCCGCGAGGCGCATCACGTCGCATGCCTGCTCGGGTACGGGGCCGAAGCAGTCTGTCCGCGCCTTGCGCTCGAGACGGTTGCAGCGCTCGCGTCTGCCGACAAGGTCGGCGTCGACCGGCCGTCGCCCACGGAGGCTCAGGCGCGGTACCGGGCGGCGATCGAGGACGCCGTCCTGAAGATCATGTCCAAGATGGGCATCGCCGACGTCGCCGCGTACTGCGGCGCGCAGGTATTCGACGTCCTCGGGCTCGCGCAGGAAGTCGTCGATCTTTGCTTCGCCGGCACCCCGTCGCCGGTCGGCGGGATCGGGTTCGCCGAGCTCGAACGCGAGGCGCTCGCCCGCTTCGCCTCCACACGGCTCGAGAATCCCGGCTACGTCAAGTTCCGCAAGGGCGGTGAGCCGCACGAGACCGACGCGGACGTCGTCGACGCTGCGCACGCGCTCAGGCTGGCGGTCCGCAAGGAGCGTCAGGACGCGTACGACCGCTTCGCGGCGCTGGTGGACGGCCGTCCGCCGATGGAGCTCCGCGACCTGCTCGAGATCGCGCCGGGCGAGCCGGTGCCGCTCGACGAGGTGGAGCCCGCCGAGTCCATCGTCCGCCGGTTCTCGGCCGGCGGGATGTCGCACGGCGCCCTCTCGGCCGAGGCGCACGAGACGATCGCCGCCGCCTTCAACCGCCTCCAAGCCCGCTCGAACTGCGGCGAGGGAGGAGAGGACCCGGCCCGCTTCCGCACCGAGCGGAACTCGCGGATCAAGCAGGTCGCCTCCGGCCGCTTCGGCGTCACACCCGAGTACGCGGCCTTCGCGGACGAGCTTCAGATCAAGATCGCGCAGGGATCGAAGCCCGGCGAGGGCGGCCAGCTGCCCGGCCACAAGGTCTCCGTCGAGATCGCGCGCCTGCGGCACACCACCCCCGGCGTCGCGCTGATTTCGCCGCCGCCGCATCACGACATCTACTCGATCGAGGATCTCGCCCAGCTGATCTTCGACCTCCGCCAGGTGAACCCGGCGGCGGCGATCTCGGTGAAGCTCGTCGCCGAGACCGGCGTCGGACTGGTCGCCAGCGGCGTGGTCAAGGCGCTCGCGGACGTCGTTCACATCGCGGGAGCGGACGGAGGCACGGGCGCGAGCCCACTTTCCTCGATCAAGAACGCGGGCTTGCCGTGGGAGCTCGGTCTCGCCGAGACGCAGCGCTCACTGGTCACGAATGGTCTGCGCGGGCGTGTCCGGCTGCGGGTCGACGGCGGGATCAAAACCGGTCGCGATGTGGTCGTTGCGGCGCTGCTCGGGGCCGACGAGTTCAGCTTCGGCACCGCGCTCCTGCTCGCCGAGGGCTGTCTGATGGTGCGCTCCTGCCATCTCGATACCTGTCCCGTGGGGATTGCCACCCAGCGGCCCGAGCTGCGGGCCAAATACGCAGCCACGCCGGAGCAGGTCGAGGCGTACCTTCTGTTCGTCGCCGAGGACGCGCGGCGCGCGCTTGCGTCGCTGGGCTTGCGCTCGGTCGAGGAGGCCATCGGCCGGACGGATCTCCTGCAGCGGCGCGAGACCGACGATCCCCGGGCGGAGGCGCTCGACCTCACGCCCCTCCTTGACGCGCCGCGGGGTCGGTACGCCCGGCAACCGATGCCCGTAGCCGGCGGCGGCGGTCTCGGGGAGCGGCTCGCCGCCGACGCAGAGCCGGCCCTCGAAGGGGCGGCGCTCGTCGAGCCGGCGTACCCGATCAGCACCTGGGACCGCACCGTCGGCGCACGGCTGGGCGGCCTGATCGGACGGCGTTTCGGCTCGCAGGCTCCGCCGGGACGGATCCGCGCCCGCTTCGAGGGCTCGGCGGGCCAGAGCTTCGGTGCCTTCCTCGCCGCCGGGGTCGAGCTCGACCTCGTCGGCGAGGCGAACGACTACGTCGGCAAGGCGATGGGCGGCGGCCGGATCGTGATCCGCCCGCCTGAAGACGACGGCGGCGACCCGGTGCTCGCCGGCAACACGGTGCTCTACGGGGCGACCGGCGGCGAGCTCTACTGCGCCGGCCGTGCCGGTGAGCGCTTCGCAGTGCGGAATTCCGGCGCCGTCGCGGTGGTCGAGGGCATCGGCGACCACGGCTGCGAGTACATGACAAACGGCACCGTCGTCGTTCTCGGTCCGATCGGCCGCAACTTCGGCGCGGGCATGAGCGGCGGCGAGGCGTTCGTCTACGACCCGGCGGGCGAGCTGCCGCTGAGGCTGAACGACGACCTCGTCGTGCTCGAGCGCGTCTCCGCTGATGGCGAGCTTCGGCGGCTCGTCGAGCGCCACGCCCGCTACGCGGGCTCGGAGCTGGCCGCCGCGCTCCTGGCCGGGTGGGACGAGACCGTCGGGGACTTCTGGCACGTACGCCCGCGCTCGGACGTTGCCGCGATCGAGGACGAGCACGAAGGCACCGCGGGTCCCAAGGAGGGCGCGGGCGCCGAGGAAGAGGTCGCAGCCGGCTGAGCAGCACTCGATGACTTCTCCTGTGCGAAGCGGTCATAGCATCGACACCGCAAACGCGAAAAGGAGAATCGAGATGGGCAGGATCGTAGTCACCGAGTTCGTGTCGTTGGACGGCGTGATGGAGGATCCGGGCGGCGTAGAGGGCTTCAAGTACGGCGGCTGGACGTTCGAGATCGCCCGCGGGGAGGAGGGCGACAGATTCAAGCTCGACGAAACACTCGCCTCGGAGGCGCTGCTCCTCGGTCGGGTCACCTACGAGGGTTTCGCCGCCGCCTGGCCGTCGAGGGAAGGCGAATTCGCCGACAAGTTCAACACCATGCCCAAGTACGTCGTCTCCTCCACGCTCGAGAACCCGGACTGGACGAACACGACCGTCCTGAAGGGAGACGTCGCGGAGGAGGTCGCGAAGATCAAGCAGGCGCACGAAGGCGACGTCGTCGTCCACGGAAGCGCCCGCCTCGCGCAGGCGCTCCTCGAGCACGATCTCGTCGACGAGCTCCGCCTGATGGTCTACCCCGTCGTACTGGGCAGCGGCAAGCGCCTGTTCGGCGACACCAGCGACAGGAAGGCGTTGCAGCTCGTCGACTCGAAGACCGTCGGCGACGGCGTGACGATCCTCACCTACGGTCCGGCATAGCGCAGAACGAGGGCGGGCCGCTCGAGGGCCGGCCTCGTGAGCCTGCACAGATGCGCCGACACGCCGCTAACGAAGGCTGCCGGGTTGCATAAATGCGCTAGATCTGCATAATATCCCAGATGGTCACGACGGCCGTTCTGGGTGCCGCAGGGTTCTCCGGGCAGGAGACGCTCGACCGCGTGCTCGCTCACCCCGAACTCGAGCTCGTTGCCCTCGGGTCCGACTCGCTCGCCGGGCAGCCGGCTCCGGCGCTCGATCCGCGCCTCTCGCGAAACGGTCACGACGCTCTACCCGGCTTCGCGCCGAACGCGGACGCGCTCGCCGCCGGTGCAGAGCTCGTCTTCTGTTGCCTTGACAACGAAGGGGCGGCGGCGCTCGAGCCGCCCTCCGCCGCGGTGGTCGTCGATCTCTCGGGTGCTCACCGGATCGGTTCGGACGGCTGGTGCTACGCGCTTCCCGAGCTTGCGCCGCCGACCGGGCGCCTGATCGCCAACCCCGGCTGCTACGCAACCGCCGCGCTGCTTGCGCTGGCGCCGCTCGCCGGGATCGTCGACCCGGACGCCGGCGTCGTCGTCGACGGCAAGTCCGGCATCTCCGGCGCAGGCCGGACGCTGAAGCACAGCTCGCATGCCGTCGCGGTGCTCGACAACGTCACGCCGTACGCGGTCGGGACGCACCGCCACGCGCCGGAGATCGCGCAGCAGCTCGGCTTTCCGGTCACGTTCGTGCCGCACGTCGTCCCGCTCAGGCGCGGGCTCGTCTGCACCTGCTACGTGAGCGCGGCCGAGGACCCACGCCCCCTGCTCGAGGCGGCGTACGCGGAATCGCACGTCGTCGAGGTCATCGACGCCGTGCCGGACATCGCGCGGCTCCAGGGCACTGACGCAGCCGAGGTCGCCGCCTTCCAGGACGGCGCGACCGGACGCTGGATCGTGATCTGCGCGATCGACAACCTTGGCAAGGGCGCCGCCGGCCAGGCGGTGCAGAACGCGAACCTCGCGCTCGGGCTGGACGAGACCGCGGGGCTTCGCCTGACCGGTGTCCTCGTCTGATGGCGGTGGCGGTCGAGCGCACGCAGGCTGCGGCGGGTGCCGTCACGGCGGCCAAGGGTTTCGTCGCCGGCGCCGTCCACGCGGGGATCCGCAAGACGAAGCTCGATCTCGCCGTCGTCCGCTCGACCGTGCCGGCGGTCGGTGCCGGGATGTTCACCGCCAACCGGGTGAAGGCCGCGCCCGTGCTCGTCTCGAAAGCTCACCTCGCGCAGGCCGAGCCGCAGGCGATCGTGATCAACTCCGGCGTCGCGAACGCCGCGACCGGAAGGCAGGGCGAGCTCGATGCGCTGGCGACCGCAGCCGAGGCCGCCGAGCTGTTCGGCATCGAGTCGGAGCAGGTGCTCGTCCTCTCGACCGGCGTGATCGGGGTCAAGCTGCCGATGCCGAAGCTCATCGCCGGCCTCGCGGAGATCGAGCTCGCTGCCGACAAGGGCGCCGACGCCGCCCAGGCGATCATGACCACCGACACATTCGCCAAGGAATCCGTCGTCTCGCGCGCCGGCTTCACGGTCGGCGGGATGGCGAAGGGCGCCGGGATGATCCATCCGTGCCTGGCGACGATGCTCGCCGTCGTCACCACCGACTACCCGCTCGAGGCCCGGGAGGCCCAGGCCTTCCTGAAGCGGGCGGTGAACGAGAGCTTCAACCGGATTTCGGTCGACGGCGAGTGCTCGACCAACGACGCCGTGCTGCTGCTCGCCAACGGGGCAAGCGGGGTCGAGCGCACGCCGGAGTCCGACCGCACGTTCGCCGCCGCGCTCTCCGAGGTCTGCGCAGACCTGTCGCGGCAGGTCGTGATGGACGGCGAGGGCGCGACCGTGCTGCTCGAGATCCACGTCACCGGCGCGGCCAGCGAGGGCGAGGCGGAGGCGGTCGCGAAGCGGATCGCCACCTCACCGCTCGTGAAGACCGCGGCATTCGGGCGTGACCCGAACTGGGGCCGCATCCTGATGGCCGCCGGGTCCTCCTTCGTCTCGGGCGGCTTCGCCCGGCTCGAGGTCGACCGGCTGACGTTGCAGATGAACGGCGTCGTTCTCTTCGCACACGGCGAACCGACGGACGCAGAGGTCCCTCTCGACGGCTCCGTCTGCAAGATCGAGCTCGACCTCGGGCTGGGCAAGGCGGGCGCGTCGTACCTCGCCTCCGACCTGACGTACGACTACGTGAGGATCAACGCGGAGTACACGACGTGAGAGACGAAGCCGAGCAGAAAGGCGGCAGCGGAGCTGCCTGCCTTGGTGCGAGGCGATGTCGTGATGCCGCCGGAGGCGGCATCAGCGTGCTCAAGGTCGGCGGCGCGATGGTCGGGGCCGAGCTCGGCGAGCTCGAGGACGTTGTTGTCGTCCACGGTGGCGGGAAGCAGATCACCCAGGCGATGGCCGAGGCGAGCCTCGAGGTCTCGTGGGTCGGCGGCCGGCGTGTGACCGACGACGCTGCGATCGCGGTCGTGCGCGAGGCACTGCTCCGGGTCAACCGCGAGCTGTGCGCCGCGATCGGCCCGCGCGCGGTCGGTCTGGCCGGCGACGAGATCGGCCTGAAGGCGACGCCTGTATCGGAGCTCGGCCATGTCGGCACGCCGGTTCCCTCGCGGCCGCAAGCGATCCTCGACGCGCTGGCGGCGGGAAAGATCCCCGTCGTCGCACCGCTCGCTGAGGGGCCGCTGAACGTGAATGCCGACGACACGGCCGCCGCGCTCGCCGTCGGGCTTGGCGCCGAGCGGATCCTCTTCCTCACCGATGTCCGCGGCGTCCTTCGCGACGAGCAGGTGCTCGCCGAGGTGGCCGCGCACGAAATCGAGACCGGCGAGTTCGAGGGCGGCATCCTGCCGAAGCTCCAGGCCGCGGTCGTAGCCGCCCGCGAGGGCGTCCGGGCCGAGATCGGCGAGACGATGGTGGTCGCGTGATGCTCGCCACCTGCACCAGCGTCATGCCGACGTACGCCCGCGCGGAGATCACGTTCGTCGAGGGCGAAGGCTCGTGGGTGTCCGACGCTGAGGGCCGCCGCTACCTCGACTTCGCCGCCGGCATCGCCGTCGTCGCGCTCGGCCACCGTCACCCGGCGCCGCTCGCCGCCGCCCAGGCGCAGCTCGACCGGCTCTGGCACGTGTCCAACCTCTATTGGACAGAGCCGATGGCGCGGCTTGCGGACCTGCTGTCCGAGCGCCTCGACGGGGCACAAGCGTTCTTCTGCAACTCCGGGACCGAGGCGGTCGAAGCGGCGATCAAGGTCGCGCGCAAGGTGACCGGCAAGCCGGGCATCGTCTCGCTCGGGGGCTCGTTCCACGGCCGGACGACGGGCGCGCTGGCGGCGACGGGCCAGCCTGCGAAACGCGAGCGCTTCGAGCCGCTCCTTCCCGGCGTGACTTTCGCGCAGCTGAACGACATCGCCTCGCTCGAGGCCGCCGTCGGCCCCGACACCGGCCTGATCCTGATCGAGCCCGTGCAGGGCGAAGGCGGCGTGAACCCGGCCGAGCCCGAGTTCCTCGCCGCCGCCGTGGCCCTCGCCGAGGAGCACGGCGCGCTCCTCTGCTTCGACGAGGTGCAGACCGGCGTCGGCCGCACGGGGACGTTCTTCGCCTTCGAGCAGAGCGGCGCGAAGCCGCAGCTCGTCGCGCTCGCGAAGGGGCTCGCGAACGGTCTGCCGATCGGCGCTCTGCTCGCGACCGGCGACGCCTTCGAGCCCGGCGACCACGCCTCCACCTTCGGAGGTAACCCGGTCGTCTGCGCCGCCGCGTGCGCCGTCGTCGAGGCGGTCGACGAAGAGCTCCTCCAGAACGTCAGGGACCGGAGCGCGCAGCTGGCCGAGGCGCTGCCCGTCCGCGGCGCGGGGCTGCTGCTCGGGCTCGAGACCGAGGGTCCCGCCTCCGAGGTCGTCGCAGCCAGCCTCGAGGCCGGGCTCCTGGTCACCTCCGCCGGACCGACCACGCTCCGTCTCACTCCTCCGCTGACCGTCTCCGCCGACGAGGTCGCGCAGGCGGTCTCGATCCTCCAGGAGGTTCTCCCGTGACGTCGCTCGCCTTCGGCTCGCTCCCGTGGGGGAAACCGTGTTTCGCCCACGAGCCCCCTGCTTCTAGAGGCCGATGTTTACAGGGGAACCTCCCGGTTCCCCCAGGCCCCCTCCCCGGTCATAGCCCGGAGGGTGGGCTATGACCGCACACCGCCGCGAGCGCCAGGGCGCGATTCTCCGGCTGATCCGCGACCGCCGGATCTCGACGCAGGCCGAGCTGTCCGCCGCCCTCCACGAGGCCGGCTACGAGGCCGTCCAGACGACCGTCTCGCGTGACATCGCCGAGCTGGGGCTGGTCAAGGTACGCGCGGCGAACGGGCGGCTGGTCTACGCGCAGCCCGGAGCAGCCGACTACGACCGCCTGCGCGAGCTGGCGGCAGCCTTCCGGCGCTGGGCCCTTTCGATCGAAGCCGGCGACAGCATGGTCGTCGTGTTCACGCCGCGTGGCTTCGCAGCCGCGCTCGCCGACGCGATCGACGAATCGAACCATCCACACGTGCTCGCCACGGTTTCGGGCGAGAACACCATCTTGGTCGTGCCGGGTGCGGGAGTCCCCGCCGCCGAACTGCGCGACGAGCTGAGCAGACACCTCCTGGAAGGAGCAGCATGAGCAAGACCGCCGTCCTCGCGTACAGCGGGGGGCTCGATACGACCTGCATCATCGCCTGGCTGAAGGAGTTCTACGACTACGACGAGGTCGTCGCTGTCCTCTGCGACGTCGGCCAGGAGTTCGACCTCCAGCAGTCGCAGGAGCGTGGGCACGCCGCCGGCGCCGACGACGTCCTCCTCGTCGACCGCCGCGAGGCATTCGCCGGCGAGCAGGTCGCGAAGGCGCTGAAGGCGAACGCGCTCTACGAGGGCAAGTACCCGCTCGTCTCAGCGCTCTCGCGGCCCGTGATCGCGCAGGCGGTCGCCGAGCTCGCGCAGGAGCTCGGCGCCGAGGCGGCCGTGCACGGCTGCACCGGCAAGGGCAACGACCAGCTCCGCTTCGAGCTCGCGTTCCGCGCCAATTACCCGGGCGTCCGCGTGATCGCGCCGCTCCGCGACAAGGTCTGGACGCGCGACGAGGAGATCGACTACGCGCTTGCGAAGGGCATTCCGATCACGGTCACGCAGGACTCGCCGTTCTCGTTCGACGAGAACCTCTTCGGCCGCTCGATCGAGGCGGGGATCCTCGAGGATCCGTGGGAGGCGCCCCCGGAGGACGCCTACCTGCTCACCTCCGACCCGAACACCGCGCCTGAACCGACGGAGATCGTGCTCGGCTTCGAGGCCGGGCTGCCGGTCTCGCTCGACGGCCTCGCCCTGCCGTTGCACGAGCTGGTCGGCGAGCTGAACCGTCAGGCGGGCGCCTACGGAATCGGGCGGATCGACATGGTCGAGAACCGCGCGATCGGGATCAAGAGCCGCGAGGTCTACGAGGCCCCGGCGGCGATGACGCTGATCGCCGCGCATCGCGCGCTCGAGGACATCGTGCTGACGAAGGCCGAGCTGAACGTCAAGCGCTGGATCGAGGATACGTGGGCGAAGACGGTATACGACGGCCTCTGGTTCTCGCCGCTGCGCGAGGCGCTCGACGGGTTCGTCGACAAGACACAGGAGCTCGTCACCGGTGACGTGCGCGTGCAGCTGCGGTCGGCGGCGGCGGTGGTCAACGGACGGCGGTCGGAGTTCGCTCTGTACGCCGAGTCGCTCGCGTCGTACGCGACCGGCGAGACGTTCCCGCACGATGCGGCCGAAGGGTTCATCCGGCTGGCCTCGCTCGAGGGCGAGCTCGCGGCCGTCCGGGCCCGGACGGTGCGCGTGTGACGCTCTGGCAGGGAAGGGTCGAGGGTCGGCTCGCGCCCGAGGTCTGGGAGCTCGTCAAGGCCGACGATGCTGAGCTGTTCCCGTACGACTGCGAGGGGACTCGGATCCACGCCCGCCGTTTGGCGGAGGCGGGGATCCTGACGGCGGAGGAGCTCGCCGAGGTCGAGGGGCGCCTGGCCGAGCTCGACCCGTCGATGATCGAGGAGACCGACGAGGACGTTCACTCGGCGATCGAGCGGCTGCTCGGGCCGGTCGGGCGGAAGATTCACGCCGGCCGGTCGCGGAACGACCAGGTCGTCACCGCATTCCGGTTGTGGACGCTCGATGCGTGTGCGGAGGCGAAGGAAGGCATCGAGGCACTCGCCGGCGCCGTCCTCGACCGTGCCGAGGAAGGGGCGGAGACGTTCATGCCCGGCTACACGCACCTCCAGCGCGCGCAGCCGGTCACGCTCGGCCACCACTTGCTCGCCTGGGTCGAGATGCTCGACCGCGACCGCGACCGGTTCGCGCTCGCGTCCGCGCATGCGGAGCCCTCGCCGCTCGGCGCCGGGGCGCTCGCCGGCACGACGCTGCCGCTGCCCGGCGTGCGCAACTCCCTCGACGCCGTGGCCGACCGCGATTTCGCGCTCGACTACCTGTACGCGTGCGCCGCCCTCTTCGTCCACCTGTCGCGGATCGGCGAGGAGCTGGCGCTCTGGGCAACGGCGGAGTTCGGCTTCGTACGGCTCCCCGACTCCGCGGCGACCGGTTCGTCGATGATGCCGCAGAAGCTGAACCCGGACGTCGCCGAGCTCGCGCGCGGGAAGGCGGGGACGGCGATCGGCCGGCTGACCGGGCTCCTCTCCACGGTCAAGGGTCTGCCGCTCGCCTACAACTCGGATCTCGGCGAGGACAAGCCGGCCGCGTTCGCCGCGCGCCACGACGTGCGCCGCGTGCTGGCGGCGCTGGTCGTGCTCGTGCGTGACCTCCGGTTCGACGAGGAGCGGCTCGAGGCTGCGGCCGCGGATCCAGCGTTGCTCGCAACCGACGCCGCAGAGGCGCTCGTCGCCGAGGGCGTCCCCTTCCGGGACGCGCACGAGCAGGTTGCACGCGCGGTACACGAGGGCGCGTTCGACCCGGACTCGACCGCGGCGGAGAGCGCTGCCGCACGGCTCGGCGATGTGCGGGCCGCGGTCGCGGCCGCCCGCGCTCGCTTCTCCTAGCTCGGCACCGGCTGCTTCACGCAGGCGCCCTTCGGCACCGTCACGGATGCCTTCGTCGGCGAGACGTCGGCGCGAAGCAGGATCTTCTTGCCCTGGTGG
>JBKOVQ010000084.1:0-2096 GCA_046723985.1 Actinomycetota bacterium
GTGTGTGATGACCGGGGAGTGGAACGTCCGGTACGCCTCATCTGATGCGGCGGAGGAGGAGCCGACGATTGCGCAGAGCGTCGTCGTCGGCAACGTCGTCTTTGTTTCCGGCTGCACTTGCGACAAGGGTGGGAGACGCGCGCCGGGGCGGGTGGAGGATCAAGTCACTCTGGCGCTCGAAAACACCCGATGTGCCCTTGAAGCAGCGGGCAGCCGGATGGAGAGCGTCGTCAAGACGTTCTTCCTGCTCACCGACCTTGATCATTACGGGCGCGTGCGCAAGACGGAGACAGAGTTCTACGAGCTTTATGCCCCGCAGCTTGTAACCACGCCGCCAGCGGCAACGCTCATGGTCGTCCCTTCGCTGGCGCGCCGGGAGTTTCTTGTTCAGTACGAAGTCATCGCTGCGCTCGACCGCGGGGCGCCCGGTTGGCGAGTCAAGTACTACCCGGAGTATTGGGCCGGTAAGGAACTCGCCTACCCGCATGTCCCGAAGGAGCACGCGAAGTTCGCGCGCAGCCAGTCGATCGGCAATCTCCTGATCATCTCGGGCTGTCAGGGGCTCGATCACGAAACGATGAGAGTCGAGTCCAGCGACTCCGCGGAGCAGTCCCGCATCGTGCTCGACAAGATCAGGGCCGCCGTCGAGGAGCCGGGCGGTTCGCTCGCCAATCTCGTGAAGACGAATGTGTTCATCAAAGATGCAAGCACGCTGCCGATCTATCGCGAGATCGAGCAGGCCTTCTTCCGCGAGTATGCGCCTGAGGTTGCCCGCGATCCACCGGCCAGCACGGTGTTCGTAGTGAGCGAGCTGCCGCGCCCCGAATTCTTGATCGAAGTCGAAGCTTTCGCTGTTGCGGACGCCGCCACGCCCGGCTGGCCGACGCGCCGTCAGGCAGGAACCGCGGACGCGGCCGAGAGTGTGACCGCGGGAAGACTCGTGTTCCTGTCCGCCTGCGACGGTGGTCCTGACGGAGGGTCAGCTTCGACGTCGATCGAACGTGAAGTCACGACCGCGCTCGACAACCTCGGCGACGCGCTAGCGCGCGCCGGTAGTGCGCTCAGCAAGATCATCAAGATCACACTGATGCTGAGCGACGTCGATGAGTACGCGAGGATGCAGAGCGCGCTAGTCGCCTACTACCGTGAACACGCGCCGCAACTGGTCGCTACACCGGCCGCCAGCACGTTCATGGGAGTCGGCCCGATGGGATCCGGTGGCGCGCGGTTTCAGGTCGACGCCGTCGCGGTCATCTAGCGGGCGCACCCACGAGGCTCGACTCCTCCTCGCCCGCAGGAACGAGCTCGCCGCGGACCCACTCGATCTCGCGGCAGACGTACTCGACGATGTCGCCGGTCTTCAGCTCGTCCGGGAGCATGTCCCATGTGTAGGTCTCGATCTCGAGCTGGGGCGAGAGCGGGCGCGCCTTGTGGATGCGAAGGGCCTCTACGATCGCGTCGCGGGTGGAGCGGAACGCGCCGAGATCGTCCAGGAACACCGGCACGTGGATGTGAACCCGCCACTCGCGCGGGCTACGGTCGCCCACCTGCCAGGCCTCGATGGCATCCTCGAGGTTGAGATAGCGGGTCATCTTTCCCTCTCGCAACTCGAGCGTCTGCGTGAGGTACACCGTCTCGGCGTAGCGGCGCAGGACCTCGACGATCTCGTCGGTGACGAAGGGAATCTGCAGGGCGGCGGCTTCTTGCAGCTTCAGGATCGGAATCCCCGCAGCGACGAGCTGGCCCAGCGAGCTGGACATGTCCTCGTACTCGACGGCCTGGTGGCAGATGTCGAACACGATGCCGAGGTAGCGGCGGAGCGCCATGTGCGCGTGTGACAGCGGCAGGTCTGCCAGTTCGGCGAGCCGGGTGGCCGCGGGGCCGGAATAGAGATGCTCGTCGAAGAAGGCCACGGTCTCGTCGGTCGTCTCGAGGAAGCAGTAGGGCTCGGGCTCGATCGCGAGCGTCACGATCGTGCCGGTCCGCCGCTCCAGATCGACGAGATGGGCCGTTACGCGAAGCACGTGCTCCGCGTACGACGCGACGACATCGGGTCCCGTCACGTTCGGCTTGAAGCCGAGCGGCGCGGTCTGGAT
>JBKOVQ010000043.1:0-10977 GCA_046723985.1 Actinomycetota bacterium
CGCTGATCCCGACGAGCGGCACCTACGTGACCGCGAACTCGTCCGACTCGACGATCCCTCCGTCGACCGGCCAGGCCGAGGCCGGACAGAACGGCGACGAGATCTGCCCGACGGTCGACGAGCCGCCGGCCTGCCTGCCGATCCAGAACGTGACCGGCCCGGACGGCCGTACCTATCGGATCGACACGTACGTCAACTACGTCAACAACGACTCCACCCTGTCGATTCGTACGCCGGCGTCGGCGCTGACGCTCAAGCGCGTCACCGTCGTCGTCCGCGACGCGACGACCGGCACGATCCTGGCGCGGGAGTCGTCGGCCTTCGGCGGGCCGTGATCCGCGTGAAACGAGCCCCGTCCTGTCAAGCAACCGCCTGCGGATGCCGATAGGAGTGGTGTGACGCTCACTCTGGACACGCGGGCCCGGGTGCTCCTTCTGGTGCTCCTCTTCGTCCTCGCCGCGTCCGTCGCCGGGTTCATGGCCGTGCGCGCCCTGCACGGCTCGAACGACGACTTCGCGACCGAGGCACCCGCCTCCGCCCCCGTCCATGCGTCGAAGACGCAGGGGACGAACTCGGCGGTTGCGAAGCCCGCGACAGCCGCCCCGCACCGCGCAGCCGTGGCGCATCCTCAGAAGGCGGCTGCAGCGCGTCACCCGACTGCTGCTCGTCCGAAGCCGAAGCCGGCTGCGCCACCGAACGAGCTTCCGATCGCCGTTCGCAAGGCACTCGCCGCGAACCGCGTCGTCGTCGTCGCGCTCTACGACCCGACCGCAAAGATCGACGGCGCCGCTCTCGCCGAGGCGAGGGCCGGCGCGAAACTGGGCGGAGTCGCGTTCGTCCCGATCGACGTGCGGCGGAAGGCGGTCGACTCGCTGAATGCCCGCTACGGCGCCGTCCACGATCCCGCGGTGCTCGTGCTTCGCCCGCCCGGGTCGCTGGTCGTCCGGATCGACGGCTTCGCCGACAAGGACACCGTCGCCCAGGCTGCTCTGAACGCCGCCCACTCCTGATGCGGTTCGGCCGCCATCGGGCGCCGGCCGAGGAGCCGGTCTGGAACGACTTCCTGCACGTCCAGCCGAGCCACGAGCACGCGGCTCAGCCGCAGCTCGCGGCCGTTTCTTCTCCGGCAGACACGGCGGGCCGGGAACTGTTCGTCCGTCACGCCAGGAAGCACGGGCGGCTGGTGGCGATGCTCCGGGCGGTCGACCACGGTTCCTCGTGTGTCGTCGAGGCCGAGGTCTCGCCGCACGGAACGACACAGCTCGTCAAGGCCGGGCCGTACACGTTCTCGGACGCGCACCAGGCGAGTGCGTTCGTGACCGAGGCGGTGGCGGCCCTGATGTACCTGGGCTGCGACATCCAGGCCGGCTAAAAGCGCGCGGGAACCCGTGGTTCCGCCGCGGGCCCTCTCCTTCGCTCGCTGCGCTCGCGTCGCCTGCTGATGTAGAGCGGTACTGTGCCGCGCCCGCACAGGTCGGTCGCGGCACGAACGGTGATTCAGACGGTGACGCGCGCGAGCTCTTCGATCGAGGTCAGGCCGGCGGCGACCTTCGCCATCCCGTCGTCCCAAAGAGTTCGCATGCCGGAGGCCATCGCCTCACGCTCGACCTCGTCGCGGCCCGCCTTGCGGACGGCGAGCTCGGCCAGCGCTTCGTTCATCAGGAGCAGCTGGAAGATCCCGATCCGGCCCCGGTACCCGGTCTGGTTGCATCGCGGGCAGCCGAGCTTGCGGTAGAGCACCATCCCGTCGGAGGCGGCCGCCGTCTCGGGCGCCACGCGCGCCTCGATCAGCTCCTCGACGCTCGGCGTGTACATCTCGCAGCAGTGCGTGCAGAGCTTTCGGGCAAGCCGCTGCGCCAGCACGGCCGACACGGCCGACGCGGTCAGGAAGGGCTCGACGCCCATCTCGTTGAGCCGCGTGAGCGTGCTCGGGGCGTCGTTCGTGTGTAGCGTCGAGAGGACGATGTGGCCGGTGAGGGCGGCCTCGATCGCCAGCTTCGCGGTCTCGCCGTCGCGCACCTCCCCGACCATCACCACATCGGGGTCCGACCGGAGGATCGACCGCAGCGCACTGGCGAACGTCAGCCCAGCGCGGACGTTGATCTGCATCTGGTTGACGCCGGCGAGCCGGTACTCGACCGGGTCCTCGACCGTGATGATGTTGATCTCGGGCCGGTTGGCCTGGGTCAGGGCGGCGTAGAGCGTCGTCGACTTTCCCGAGCCGGTAGGCCCGGTGACGAGGATCGCACCCGTCGGTCGCGACACGAGGCCGCTGAAGGTGGCCCGCATCTCGTCCGAGAGGCCCAGCGCCTCGAGCGTCGGCGCCTGCTTGGACTTGTCGAGCATGCGGAGGACGACCGTCTCGCCGGCGACCGTCGGGAGCGTCGCGAGGCGGATGTCGAGCAGGCGCCCGGCAGACGCGGCCCGAAGCGAGATGCGCCCGTCCTGCGGCTTGCGCCGCTCTGCGATGTCGAGCTTCGCCAGCACCTTCAGACGGGTCGTCACCCCGGCCTGGAGCCGACGCGGGATCCGCTGGGTCTCGTGCAGGACGCCGTCGATCCGGAACCGGACGGCGATGCCGTCCTCCTGCGCCTCGAAGTGGACGTCGCTGGCGCCGTCCTCGGCCGCCGCCAGGAGGATCGAGTTGACCATCCGGACGACGGGACCGTCGGAGACGCCGTCGTCCTCCTCGAGGTCGGTGACCGCGTCGGCGTCTTGATCCGACTCGTCGAACGACTCGACAACCGCGTCTGAAACACGGTCCATGCGGTCGAGCTCGACGAGGATGTCGTCGCGCGCGGCGACGCCGATCGAAAGCTGGAACCGGGTCGCGAGCCGGAGCTCGTCGATTGCGTGGACGTTCTGCGGGTCGGCGAGCGCGACGTGCAGTGTCTCGCCGTCGAGCCGGTACGGCAGCGCCACCGCTCGGCGGAGAACGTGGAGCGGCATCAGGACGCTCGCCTCGGTCGAGACGCCGATGACCTTCAGGTCGACGAGCGGCAGGCGGTGCCGCGCGGCCAGCATCCGCGCGACGCCTTCGCTCGAGGCGAGACCTTCCGCGACCAGAGCCTCAGCGAACGACCCGCCCTGGCGGGTGTGCCCCCGGACGAGCGCCAGTCGGTCGAGCGGAACCAGGCGCGTCGCCTCGATCAGGTCGGCGACGAGCTCGGCGGCCCCGTTGTCGATCCCCGCCGCCGGAATCTGCGCCGACGTTGCGGGTGCCGCGGTCTCCTCTACGCCGTGTTCTAGCGGGCGGACGTCGGGCGACCCGGGCTCCATGTCACGCGTCGGCCCCTCAGAAGAGGCTCGTGTAGGCGTGGACGAGAGCGTCGCCGGCGAAGAGAGCGATCACCGAGCCCAGGGCGAGGAACGGCGCAAACGGGATCGCCATCTTCCGCGCGCCGGACCCGTGCCGTGCGAAGAGGACGGCCGCGGGGACGAGCGCGAGGACCATCCCGAGCGGAAGCGCGACCGCGACCGTCCAACCGAGCGCGACGCCCATCAACAGCGCGAGCTTGACGTCCCCCATGCCCATACCGCCCGGGTACGCGAGCGCGACGAGGAGCAGGAACGCGGCCGCCCCTAGACCCGCGATCGCCCACTCGGGGCTCGGCTCGGCCGCCGTCATCAATACGCACACGATCGCCGCGGCCGGCAGGACGACGAGGTTCGGAACGATCCGGTGCGTCAGATCGGTCGCGGTGACGACCACGAGGGCGGCGCAGAAGACGGCGGCGGCAAGGGCGTGGAGCGTGAACCCGAATGCGACGACGCAGGCGGCGAGCAGCACAGAGGTGGCGAGTTCCACCGCGGGGTAGATGCGGCCGATCGGCGTCCGGCAGGCGCGGCAGCGGCCGCCGAGCAGCAGATAGCTGAGCAGCGGCACGTTGTCGTACCACGCGATCGGAGTGCGGCACGAGCGGCAGGCCGACCGCGGGCGGACGAGCGAGCGTCGCTCCGGCAGCCGCGACGCGACGACGTTGAGGAAGCTTCCGACCGCGAGCCCCGGGAGGACCGCGAAGGCTCCGAGTGCGAGGCCCATCTAGGTCGCGAGAACGGCGGGCGTCACGCCCGCCTCGCCGGGGCGGGAAGCAGCACGGCCGTGCCCGAGTAGGGGGCCTTGTTGTCCGGCTTGCCGCGCTCGGCGTAGGACGGGCTCTTCTGCAGCGTCAGCGTGATGGTCGGAGCACCCGTGTCGACGACCACCGAACCGGCCGCCGGCTCCTGCGCGACCACCGTGTTGCCGGCGAACCCGCGGGCCGGCCCGAGCACCTGCCAGGCGAAGCCGTTGTCCTGGAGGATGCCCTTGGCGAAGACGTATGCCTGGCCGGTCACCTGCGGCACCGTCAGCGTCGTCTTGGCGGCGGAGACGGTGACGAGGGTGGGCCGCTGGGGAGCCACCCGATCGGCGGCGATCGTCAGCGTCCCGCCTGCGATCAGCAGGCCGGTGAAGACGGCGACGACGCCACGGAATAGAGCCGCTGCAAACAGGAACATTCCTGCATTTCATCGGCCTTACCGGCCGAAAACTTGAGTCCGAACCGGAGCCCGTTAACGCTGCCAGCACGGTCAAGAACCGCACGGCAGCCGGCCGCGGTTGCGCGCTCCGACCGGCGCGCCTTCTTAGTCCAGCCCGCGGACGATGTGGAACACGAGCGGCCGCGTGCCGCCCGCTTTCGCGGCTCCGGCATCGGACCACCGGAAGGCAGTTCCGGCGAAGCTCTGGAACCAGGGTTGGTCCTGCGGGTACGAGGACGCCGGCTGGAGCTGGAGATGGAGGTGCGGCCCGGTGGCGTGGCCGGTCTGCCCCACGAGGCCCACCGGGTCGCCGGCCTTGAGCTCGGCCCCCTGCGTCACCGCCGGATCGAGGTAGGACAGGTGGCAGTACGTCCACGTTTGCCCGTCGGTCGTCTTCATCGTGAAGCCCGTCCCGCAGCGCTCATCCCAGGTCCACGCATAGAGGACGGTGCCGTCCGAGAACGCGAAGAGCGGCGAGCCTTCGGGCGCGGCGATGTCGGCGGCCGGATAGTCGTGGTGCCAGTGCGAGACCGAGATGACCGACGGCCCGCCGCCGACCGGGAAGACGTAGCTGCCGGACACGGAGCCGTCAACGGGCGCGCCGGAGAGCATCTGGCGCGCCGGCTCGTTGAAGGAGGCTCCTCGAGCCTCGGCCTCCAGCCGGGCTAGCTTCTTCTCGGTCGCGGAGAGCTCCTGCTTCAGCCGGTCCGCTTCGGCCTGCGCAGCGGCGGCGTCGGCGCCGGCCTGGGCGGCGACCTTCTCCTGCTCGAGGCGGCTCGAAAGGAGGGTTTCCGCGTCCGCCTGGGCGGTCAGCTCCTGCGCGTGGTCGGCGAGCGCCTGCGCCTGGTCCTGCGTCCCCCGATAGGCCTCGTTCGCCTTCGAGACTGAGGCGCGGGCGCCGTCCAGCTTCGCCTGGAGGTGGTCGAGCGCGAAGACCGGTCGTTGGGCCGCAGGCAGGTTCTGGTAGGCATCGGCCGGAGCCGAAGCAGAGCTGCCGTACAGCTGGGCGAGCTGGATGACCTCGTTTACGTACCAGTCGGCGTGGTTGTACGAGAAAATCGCCCGCCGGATGTCGGAGGCGGCGCCCGAGGCGGCGAGGTACCGGGCGGCCGAATAGACGGCGTCGACGGGGTTCCAAGGGTCGGCGACGCCGTTGCCGTCCGCGTCGGTCCCCCAGCGCTGCCACGTCGAGGGCATGAACTGCATCCAGCCGATCGCCCCGGCGGAGCTCGGCCCCATGTTCCGCCCGAAGTTGGACTCGATCTTGTTGATCGAAGCGAGCACGTTCCAAGGGACGCCGTAGGCCTCCCCCGCGTTCTGCCAGAGCCGCAGGAGTTGGTCGTAGGAGAGCTGGGCCGGCTCGGCGGGCGGAAACGTCCAGTCCGGTGCGAGAACGAGCTCGCTTCCATTTGCGAACGAGGGCGTCGGCAAGGCCGGTGCGCCCTGCACGACCGAGAAGGTCGGGCTGTCGCCGCGCGCGGCACCGGCGCACGCGAGCATCCCGACGAGCAGCGGGACGAGGAGGCGCTTCACTGTCCCGCGGGTCGGATGAGGCGCAGCTCGGCCGGCTCGGCGACCTCAGCCACCTCGGCCGCCTTCCGCTCCTCCTCGGCCTTCTCCTTTACCGCCTTGTCGAGGGCGACGAGGAAGTCGTGGCGGTTCCCGGCCGCTCCCGCAGCCGTCTCGGTGTCGACGATCCCGCCGAGGACGAGGCCGATCAGCGCGTGCGTGAAGGTCTGCATCCTGAAGAAGGCGCCGTCGGCGATCGCGTCCTCGATCTCGCCGACCCGGTTCTCGCGGATCAGGTCGGAGATCCGGGCGTTGTTGATCATCACCTCACAGGCGGCGACGCGGCCCTTGGCGATGCGGGGCAGCAGCCGCTGGCTGATCACGCCGCGCAGCACCCCGGACAGGATCGACCGCACCTGCTGATGCTTTTCGTGCGGGAAGAACTCGACGATACGGCCGATCGTCTCGGCGGCGTCGGTCGTGTGGAGCGTCGAAAGGACGAGGTGTCCGGACTCGGCCGCCTGGATCGCCGTCTGCGCCGTCTCGGCGTCGCGCATCTCGCCGATCAGGATCACGTCCGGGTCCTGGCGCAGCGCGCGCCGGAGCGCCTCGCTGAACGAGGCGGTGTCGAGTCCGATCTCGCGCTGGTTGACGATGCTCTGACGGTCGTCATGCAGGAACTCGATCGGATCCTCGATCGTGACGATGTGGCAGCTGCGCGTGGCGTTGATGTGGCCGATCACCGCCGCGAGCGTCGTCGACTTGCCCGACCCGGTAGCGCCGGTGCAGAGGACGAGGCCGCGCGGCTGCTCGGCGAGCAGCTGGATTCCCTCCGGGAGGTCGAGGTCGGCGAAGTTCGGCACGCGACTGGGGATCACGCGGAAGGCGAAGGAGATGGCGCCGCGCTGGCGGAACGCGTTGACGCGAAGGCGCGGCAGCCCGGGAGCGGTATGGGCAATGTCGAGCTCGCCGGTCTGCTCGAAGAGCGAGAGCCGCGAGGTGTCCCGGCCGCTGACGATCGCCAGGAACTCCTCGAGGTGAGACTGCTCGAGCGCCGGCCAGTCCGCCATCGGAAAGAGCGCACCGTCGTGGCGCATGACCGGCGGTTGCCCGACCTTGAGGTGGACGTCGCTGGCACCGGCGTCGACCGCGTCCCCGAGCAAAGAGTGGAGATCCACCCCACCCTGATCGGCAGCGCCCAGAGCCTGCTTTAGCGGACCGCGTCCCCCGTCCTAATGCCGCCGCGGGCGGCCGCCGATAGACCACGCATGGCCGTCCAGCCGTTGCCCGAGCCTGCGGACGTCCAGCCGTCCGGAGGGCGCCCACTGCTCGGGGCGTCGCTCGTGCGGCGAGGGCACCTGAACACCGAGGGGCTGGAACAGGCGCTCGCGGAGCACGAACGGAGCGGCCTGCCACTCGGCCGTGTGCTCATCGGGCTGGGTCTGATCACGACGCGGGACCTGGCCGAGGCACTCGCCGAGCAGCACGGGCTCGCGTTCGTCGACCTCAACGAGACGAAGCTCGACGACGAGGCGGTGACGCTCCTGCCCGAGGGCGTCGCCCGACGGTACGACGCGATGCCGGTCAGAGTCGAGAACGGCACCCTCGTGGTCGCGGTCGCCGACCCGACCAACATCCTCGCCCACGACGACCTGCGCCTGGCGCTGGGAACGGACATGCGGATCGTGGTCGCCGACGCCGTGCAGCTGGAAGAGGCGATGGGCCGCCGCTACCGGCACGCCGCCCTCGGCGCGGTCGAGACGTTCTCCAGCGCCGGCTGGCGGGCGGACGATGACGACGAGCGCGTCGATGTGGACGACTCGGCACCGGCGATCAAGTTCGTGAACGACGTGATCAGCCGCGCGCTCGCGCACCGGGCGTCGGACATCCATTTCGAGCCGCAGTCCGACCGGCTCGTCGTCCGCGTCCGCGTCGACGGGGTCACGCGCGAGCTGACGGAGGTCCAGGCCTCGATGCAGGCGGCCGTGATTGCGAGGCTGAAAGTGATGGGCGGGCTGGACATCGCCCAGCGGCGCGCCCCCCAGGACGGTCGAGTCGGCATCAAGGTCGGCGGGCAGCCGATGGACCTCCGCATCGCGGTCCTGCCGACGACGTACGGCGAGCAGGCCGTGCTGCGCATCCTCCAGGGCACTGGAGCCCAAGGCGCGCTCGGCCTCTCCGACCTCGGGATGGACCAGGACACCGAGGCCATCCTCCGGCGTGCAATCGAGCGCCCGTACGGCGCGATCATCACGGTCGGCCCGACCGGGAGCGGCAAGACAACCACGCTGTACGCGGCTCTCGGCGTGCTCAACGATCCGGGACGCGTCATCGTCACCATCGAGGACCCGGTCGAGTACCAGATGCCGGGCGCAGGACAGATCGAGATCGACCCGCCCGCCGGCCTCACCTTCGCACGGGGGCTGCGAACGATCCTGCGCAGCGACCCCGACGTGATCCTGGTCGGCGAGATCCGCGACGAGGAGACGGCGCGGATCGCGATGCAGGCGGCAACGACGGGCCACCTCGTTCTGAGCACGCTCCACGCCCAGAGCGCGTCGAGCTCGATCGTGCGCTTGAAGGACATGGGCGTCGATCCGGGCCTACTCGCGCCCTCACTCAACTGCGTCGTCGCCCAGCGACTGGCCAGACGGCTCTGCGTCAGGTGCCGGGAGCCGTACGCGCCGACCGACCTGGAGCGGCAGAGGTTCGAGCTCGACAGCCTGGGCAACACCGAGCACCTGTATCGGCCGCGTGGCTGCGAGACCTGCCTGCAGACGGGCTTCGAGGGACGCGTCGCTCTCTACGAGGCAATGTCGGTCGAGGGCAAGATCCGACGGCTGATCGACGCCCCCACCGAAGAGATCTTCGCCGCCGCAGTCGAGCAGGGGATGACCACCCTCCAGGAGAGCGGAATCCGCCTGGCGCTCGCCGGCATCACCTCGCTCGGCGAGGTGCACCGCGTCACCGGCGACCGATTGCTATGACGCGAGGCGGGCGAGGGCGGCGATCGCCTTCAGCGGCGGCCGGGCCAGGCCTCGCGCCTCGTTCGGCGCCTTGATGTCGCCACGCACCAGTCGCTCGACGACCGACCAGACGAGCGGTGCACGTGCGAGCGCGAATGTCGTCCGCGGATAGCGGTCGAGCGCGAGCTTCGCTCCCCACGAAGCCTTCGCGAGCGGCCCGACAGCGTCGGCGAGTCGAGCGGTGTACGGCTCGACCGTCTCCCCACGGCCGGCGAGGACGTCGAGGACGGCATCGGCGGCGAGACGCGCGCTGACGAACGCCTCGTACATCCCGTCGCCCGTTAGCGGGTCGACCAGCCCGGCGGCGTCGCCGACCAGCAGCGCCCTTCCGCGGGCCGGGACGAAGCCGCCACGGCGGAGGGGCAGCCGGTGGCCGCGGACGCTGTCGAGCGCATCGGCGTCGACGCCGTGCCGGCGGCAGAGCTCGGTGAGATGCCCGCGCAGGCGCGGCCCCTCGGACTCCCACCCGCCGACCCCCACGTTGACGTGGTCGCCCTTCGGGAATACCCAGCCGTAGCCGCCGGGGATCGTCCCCAGCTCGATCACCGCGAGATTCCGGTACTGCTCGTCGAAGGGGGCGTTGCCCTCGAAGGCGACGCCGTGGGTGATCGGGCCGCCAAGCCCGAGGGCGCGGGCGGTGGTGCCGTTCGCGCCGTCCGCGCCGACAAGCAACTCGGGTCGGATCTGCTCGCCGTCCACCTTCACGGACCGACCTCTCTCGGGGTCTGTCCCTACGGAAACCTTCACTCCGTCGCGGAAATCAGCGCCGGCCGCCGCCGCCTGTTCGGCGAGGTAGTGGTCGAGCCGCCGCCGCTGGGTCATCAGTACGAACGGACCACGCTTGCCGCTGCGCTCGAAATGGGAGCGCCAGCCCAGCCGGAAGGCCATCCGGTCGACCTCGTGCTCGACGACCGGCGCAGGGTCGACCGGCAGCTGGCGCACCGCCCTGAGGGTCAGGCCCCCGCCGCAGGGCTTGTCGCGCGGGAACCGCACCTTGTCGACGAGCAGGACGCGGGCGCCCCCGCGAGCGAGGTGGATCGCCGTGACCGAGCCGGCCGGGCCGGCTCCGATCACGGCGACGTCGTACTGCTTCACGCGGCCATCGTAGTGCCGCGCGGAACGCCAGGACGAGACACGGCAGCGGATCGTCGACGCGACGATCGAACTCCACGAGTCGATCGGCGCGGCACAGACGACGATCAGCGAGATCGCCAAGCGCGCCGGCGTCGGCAGGGTGACCGTCTACCGCCACTTCCCGAACGAGGCGTCCCTCTTCCAGGCGTGCAGCGGGCACTACTTCTCCCAGCACCCGTTCCCCGACCTCGCCCGCTGGCGGCGGATCGCCGATCCGGTCGAGCGTCTGCGGACTGGCCTCCGCGAGAGCTAGGCGTGGCACGAGGAGAACAGCCAGATGATCGCCATGGCGCTCGCCGAGGCCCGCGACCTGCCGATGATGACCCCGTACCACGCCTACTGGGACGAGGCCGCGGACGTCCTGGCCGCCGCGTGGCGAACCCGCGCCGGGCGCCGGACAAACCTGAAAGCAGCGATCGCGCTCGCTCTGAGCTTCGACACCCACCGCACGCTCGTCCGCGACCAGCACCTCACCGTCGAACAGGCAATCGAGCTGACGACCGAGTTCGCCACCAGCGCCGCCGGCGCCTGACGCTCTTTGCCGCGACCGACAAGGCGGGCGCGCGGCGCGCCCAGGTCCCGCCCCCACCAGGCGGCGCGCCGAAGGCGCGCCGGCCCAACGCGGAAAAGCGAAGCGGTGCGAGGGAAGATGGGGGCGGGAGGATTCGAACCTCCGAAGGCAGAGCCAACGGGTTTACAGCCCGTCCCCTTTGGCCGCTCGGGAACACCCCCAGGGGACGGCCATTGTAGCCGGGGCCGGCTCGCCTCCTAGCAGAACCGATTCACGGGC